>JBGPMT010000077.1:0-10770 GCA_041487135.1 Binataceae bacterium (SeqCode)
AGTCCCCAGTGGAAGCCGTCGATCGGGAGCCGTTCGTCATGGCCATGATAGAGCGAGCCGAACGGCGTCATCGGCCCGAGTTTCACCGGCGAGAACCCGTAGCAGACGGCGCCCAGGCGCGCATAGAACTTGCTGTCGGTCGCGCCGGGAAGCATCCAGGGCACGGCGCTGGCGCCGGGGTCGGCCGCCTCGACGCGCTCGGCGATCAGCCGGTAGAGCGGGGTGTCGATGCTCGATTCGGCCGGCGGCGCGCTCTTTAGCACTTCGAGCGCCGGCTCGGGGCCGACGATCGCGCGCAACTCCGCGATAAAGCTGGCGACATCCTCGCCCGGCAGGGTGCGGCCGTCGAGGATCACCGAGGCCTCGCCCGGTATCACGTTGTCTTTGTAGCCGGCGCTGACGATGGTTGGCGTCACGGTGTTCGAGAGCATCGGGCGGAACAGCGGCGTCACCGTATCGCGCGTGAGCCCGAGCGCCGTGAGCGTGCGGCGCACCGGTGGTGTGATCCGGACCCGCATCTGCGCGTTCGCGATTCGCGTGATCAGCTCGGCCGCCCGGGTGATCGCGGTTACCGGGCGGGGAATCGAGCCATGGCCGGGGGCGGCCACGACCGTCATCCTGACCGTGACGAAGCCTTTCTCCGCGATCTGGATCGGATAGAAGCGCCGCCCGCCGAGATACATCGTGAAGCCCCCGACCTCGTTGAGCACGAAGCCGGCCCGCACCAGCTCCGGATGTTGCTCGACCAGGAACTGCGCTCCGAACTGCGAGCCCGACTCCTCGTCGGCGGTGGCCGCGACGATCAGGTCGCGATCGCCCGCGATGCGGGCGCGCCGGAGAGCGACCGCGAGGCCGAGGTCCATCGCGCATTTCGACTTCATGTCGATCGCGCCGCGGCCCCAGATGCAGCCCTCGGCGATCTCGGCGCCAAAGGGCGCGCGGGTCCATCGTTGCGGCTCCGCCGGCACGACGTCGGTATGCGAAGCAAGCATCAGGGGCGCATTCGCCGAGTCGGCCCCGGGCAGGCGTGCGATCAGGTTGGTGCGTCCCGCTGAGGCTTCCAGGCGGGCGGACTCGATTCCGTTGGCTTCGAGCTGCGCGGCGATATAGTCGGCCGCGATCCGCTCGTTGCCCGGCGGGTTGGTCGTGTCGAGCCGGATCAGATCGCGAAACCAGTCGAGTGTCTGACGCTCGAACGCCTCCCACGAGGTCCGGGTCACGATCGATGGCGAGGGCGCAGCCAAACGGTTTATGGCTCTAGGATGTCCTGGAAGATCCGGGCCGGCGCGGCGCGCTCGCTCACCACCCGGTTGAGCGCCGACAGCATGACCTGCGGGTCCTGCGCGCCGGAGAGCGCGTAGCGGCCGTTCAGGATAAAGAACGGCACGCCGCTGACCCCGAGCTTCTGCGCCAGCAGCTGTTCGGCGCGAACTTCATCGACGCCCTTCCCGCTTTCGAGAAACAGCTCTGCGTCGCCCGCGTCGATCCCGCCGCTCGCGGCGATCGCGGCCAGCGTGGCGCGATCGCCGATGTCCTTGCCCTCGGCGAAATAGGCGCGAAGCAGCGCCTCGGAGAGCGCATTCTGATCGCCCTCCCGCTCGGCCATCCAGAGCAGCCGATGGGCGTCGAAGGTGTTCGGGGTCTTCGCGATCAGGTCATAGCGGAACTGGAGTCCCTCGCCCGCGCCGGCGTCGGTGATGCGCTGGTAAATCTCCCTGGCCCGCTCCGGCCCGCCGAACTTGGCGGCGACATAGCGATCGCGGTCCATCCCGCCACGCGGCATATCGGGATTCAGCTCGAACGGCCGCCAGGTGATGTGCACCTGCTGGCCCTCCAACTGCGCGAGGGCTGTTTCGAGCCGCCGCTTGCCGATGAAGCACCACGGACAGACGACGTCGGAAACGATGTCGATACTGATATCCACCGGGGTCTCCCTTGCGGCCCAGTTTACCGCCTGCCAACCCCCGATTGTACAGCGATCGCGGCGGCGTCAGTTCTTGCGCGCGGCCAGCGGGATGGGGCCCAGGTAATCCTTCGCATCCGAGGAGAGCGCGCGCATCTTGAGCACCGCGGAGGCGAGCGCGCGGAGATCGCGCCGCGCATTTTCGGTCGGCTCGCCCTCGGCGAAATCCGCCGACGCCAGGTAGACGCTGGAGGGCGCGGTCAGCGCGCCGAACCAGGTCAGCACGTCGCGCAGATGCCAGTCGGCGCCCAGGTAATGATGGGCCGTGGCGCCCATCGCGACGATCCCGCACGGCTTGCCCATCAGGCTCTCGATGGGAAGCTGATCGAGCAGGTTCTTGAGCGCGCCAGTAAAGCTGGCGCGATAGACCGGCGTCGCGATCACCACCGCGTCGGCGGCGCGCACCCGGGCGACGACTGCGGCGGTGTCGTCGCCATACTCCTCGGGCGCGCGTCCGTCGGCGAAGGCGATCTTGCAGTCGGCGAGATTGATCAGATCGGTTTCCAGTCCCGGCTCGAGCTCGCGGGCCAGCTCGCACATCCGGGACATCGCCTTGTTGAGCCGCCCCGGCCGGGTCACGGCTCCGAGTATCACAACCAGCTTCGCCATGTGTCTCTACCGCGTGACTTCGAAATCACGTTCGTTGCTAAAACCGTTTGGGAACCTGATCGAAAAGCCGCTCGTCGATTCGCTCGGGCGGCGGGTAGGCCTTCTTGCTGTGAGTCAGTCCCAAATCGAGGAACATCAGGCACAGCTCGAAGGCGACCAGCCCGGGATTGATCACCGGTACCGGCATCCGCTCGACCAGATGGGCGTGCGACTGATGCATCGTGGTGGAACCCAGGATCAGCACCTCAGCGCCGTCCTCCTCGATCGCTCTGCGGCCCGCCTCCTCGAGTTTGCTGAAGACCACCTGCTCCTTGCCTTCGAGCAGCGCGGCGGTGTCGGGCCGGACATTGATCGAGCGAATCGAGGCGACCCGGTGATGCAGCCCTTCGGCCGTAATGATCTTGTCGTACAGAAGCTTCCACGGCTCCCACATCGTGATGACCGAAAACTTCTTGGCCAGCATGCAGGCCGTGAGGAACGAGCTGTGGGCGCTGCCGAGCACCGGAATCCGGAGCAGCGAGCGCAGCGGAGCGACCCCCGAGTCGCTCATGCTGTTGACGCAGATCGCGTCGTAACCCTCTTGCTCGGCGCGCATCCCGGCCTCGACCACGAAGGCGTCGGCGAGCGTGGTTTCGTACAGCGAATCGAGGGTATAGGCGCCATTCCTGGTGCCGAAGAATTCGACCTCGAGCCCGGGGCGCATCAGATGCCGCGGGATTTGCGCGGCGAAGCGCGGCAGCGCCTCGGGCGGCATCGGCACCGGCAGCAGCATCTTGATCCGGCGTTTCCTGACGGATTGCGAATTCGCGGACGGGCTCATCTGGCTACCTGGCGATCCGAATCGGCGGCACCGGATTATCCTGTCGGTCCCGGCGGCTGGTCAAGTCCGTCTGCCGGGTAGGTTTCGCCCGCCTCGGCGCCGGGTGCATCAGTTAAGGTTGGGCGACGCTTGCGTAACATTGAGATTACTATTACTAATCGATTAGATGCAGATGACCCTTGCGAGGTGCAGGTAATGAAGTTCGTCTTCCACATCCTCCCCGCCTATCCGGCCACGCCTGAGGAACGCGAGCGTCTGGCTCCGATTGCCCATCGGACCGACAAGACCCAGCAGATGCTGGATGAGATGCTCGATATTACGCAGCATTGCGAGGATCTCGGCTTCGATGCCGTCACCTTCTCCGAGCATCACTTCTATACCGAAGGATGCGAAGCCGGTGCGACGCCGACGCCGCATATGATTCGGCTGCTGCTCAACACCAAGCGGATCAAGATCGGACCGTTGGGTTTCGTGCTCCCGACCTGGGATCCGATCCGGCTGGCGCTCGATGTCGCCTGGGCGGACCAGATGAGCAAGGGACGCGCGATCTGCGGCCTGGCGCGCGGGGTCTTCCCGCGCTGGGTGAACGTGCTCGGACAGCATTATGGCGTCGAGCCGGGAGGGGTGGGCACCGCGGCCGACGAGCATAATCGCGAGGTCTTCGAGGAGCTCTTCCAGGTCATCAAGCTGGCGTGGAAAGACGAGCCCTTCTCGTTCAAGGGTAAGTATTATCAGGTGCCCTTCCCCGCCGAGGGCCATTTCTGGGCGCCGCACGAAGCGACCGCGCGTTACGGCGCGCCCGGCGAGATGGACGGCCAGATGCTCCGCAAGTTGTCGGCCGTGCCGAAGCCTTATCAGAAGCCGCATCCGGAAATATGGCAGGCGTTCACCATCAGCGAGCGGACCATTCGATGGGACGCGCGCGAGGGCGTGTGCCCGATGGTTTTCGCGCCGTTCCCGGACGTCTCTCTGAAGGCCTTTCTTGCCTACCAGGAGGAGGCGGCCAAATTCGGGCGATCCTTGCAGCTAGGCGAAAACATGGGCACCTGCCAGTTCATCTATATCGCCAACGACCGCACCGAAGCGCGCCGCCTGATGAACACCGGCTCGTACTTCGTCTTCGAGAACTTCCATTCCAAGGTCGACAAGAACATCCCGCCCAAGGTCGAAGCGCTGCTCGATCTCAAGATGGCGGTGGCGGGGACTGTCGATGACGTGCGCCGGCACGTGGCCGGGATCCAGGAGACGCTGAATCCCAAATATATGCTTTGGCTCGGCGACCAGGGTTATCTAACGCGCGACGAGATGAAGCGCGAGCTCGAATTGTTCGCGACCAAGGTGATGCCCGAGTTCCACGAACGGAGCGCCTCCGCGCCGTCCGAGGGGGTCGCGGCGCACTAGCAATTTGACCGGACCGGACTGACCCGATCGTCGATCGGTCAGTCCGGTCCGCGCTAATCGAACGGGCTGATGATTCGGGCGCCGGCCGCACATGGCGGCGGCGCAAGGAGTCGTTCGAACCTTGGGCGAACGGTCTCAGGTCCAGATGGAATCCGTCAGAATCGTTCACTACCTAAATCAGTTCTTCGGGCAGCTCGGCGGCGAGGAGGCAGCCGGCGCCGGGCCGCAGATCAAACCCGGCGCGATCGGGCCCGGCCGCGTGCTGCAAGGCCAGCTTGGCGACGGCTTCGAGGTCGTGGCGACCGCGATCTGCGGCGACAACACCTTCGCCGACGCTCCCGAGGCGACCGCCCAGGAGCTTGCCGGCCTGATCGCTGAATTCCGCCCACGAATCCTGATTGCCGGGCCGGCCTTCAACTCGGGGCGCTACGGCCAGTCATGCGGAGAGCTTTGCGCCGCCGTTCAGGAGCGGCTCGGCGTTCCAGCGCTCACCGGGATGTACGACGAGAATCCGGGCGTCGAGCAGTTCCGCAGCCGGGTTCTGATCGTGCGCACCGGCCCGAGCGCCCGCACGATGGGCGAGGCGCTCCGGCAGATGGCGGCGGTCGCCCGGCGGATGGCTGCGGGTGACGTTATCGATCGGCCGGCGCAGGCGGGATGCTTCCCGCGCGGGATGAAGCGCGCGGTGGTGCGCGAGGAGATCGCCGCGAAACGCGCGATCGATATGCTGTTGCACAAGGTCGCCGGCGAGCCCTGGGCCACCGAGGTCAGCGTGCCGGCCTTCGATCGCGTCGCGCCAGTGAAGATTAACCTTCCGCTCGCAAGTGCCACCGTCGCGCTGGTTACCGACGGCGGCCTGGTCGTCAAGGGTAATCCCGATCGGATGCCCAACGGCTACTGCGATCGCATCACCGCGATTCCGATTCGCGGGCTGGAGCGCTTCACCACCGACCTGGTCGAGGCTCATCATGGCGGCTACGACACGCAATTCGTCAACCAGGATCTAAACCGGCTGGTGCCGCTGGACGCGATGCGGCAGCTCGAACGCGAGGGCGCGGTCGGCCGGCTCTACGAGACCGTCTATGCCACCGCCGGCCTCGGCATGTCGCTCACCAACGCCAAGAAGCTCGGACGCGAGATCGGGCAGCGCCTGCGCCAGGATGGGGTCCAGGCGGTGATCCTGACCTCCACCTGAGGGACCAGCACGCGCTGCGGAGCAGCGCTCGCCAAAGAGATCGAACGGATGGGAATCGCGACCGCGCAGGTCTGTTCGATGCGGCAGGTGGCGACGATGGTGGGCTCGCCGCGAATCGTGACCGGAAAAAGCGTGCTCCATCCCACCGGCGACCCGGCGCTCGACCTCGCGGGCGAGCGCGACCTGCGGCGCCGAATCCTGCAGGATGCGCTCAAGGCGCTCGAATCCGACGGTACTCAAGATGCGGCTTGAGCTCCGGGCCGCTTCGGTTCATCACGCGCTCTTCGGTACCGCCACCGGCCTGAAAGACGCAACGCTCACGGTCGCTCGCGACGAGCTGAGCGCGCTGCTCGGCGCCGATCGCCGTCTCGCCGATCTCGAAATCGAGCTCGCCAATCCGGGCGAGGATTGCCGGGTAACCGATATCTTCGATGTCTTCGAACCGCGCTTCAAAGCGGTCGGCCGGAATTTTCCCGGCGTGATCGAGCGCATCGGACGGGTCGGCGACGGCCCGACCGCGGCTGCGCGCGGCGCGGCCGTGATGGTGCTGAATGCGATGGCGGACCGTTACAAGCTGACGGTCGACATGAGCGGCCCGAGCGCCGATTTCTCGCCCTACTCCCATACCGCCAATATCTGCATCCGATCGAACCCGGCGCCGGGCGTCGACCGCGCTGGCTATTACCGCGCGCTCAAGGAGGCCGGCGTCCGCGCTGCGACCTATCTTGGTGAAGCGGCCTCTCGCGCGGCGCCCGATACGACCGAAATCCTCAGCCTCGATCCGCCCGGCACGCGGAACGCGGGCAACGGAAAGGCGCTGCCACGCGTCGCTTACATCTACATGCTCGCCTCGCAGCAGATGCCGACCGAGGCCAACGAGCCGATTCTCTACGGCGACAACGTCCGCACCCTGCTGCCCACCGTGCTGCATCCCAACGAAGTGCTCGACGGCGCGGTGGTGGCGCCCTACTGGAACTTCGGCGGCGATACCTACACGGTGCAGAATCATCCGATGATCCGCGAGCTCTACCGGCGCCATGGCCGCGACCTGACGTTTGCCGGCGTGGTCGGCACGATCGCCGCGGAAACCGAAGTGGGACGCACGCGCAGCGCCGTGATGGCCGCCAATCTTGCCCGCGACACGCTCGGCGCCGACGCGGTGGTGCTGACCAAGTACGGCGGCGGAATTCCGGAGTCGGCCACGATGGAGACCTACGACGCCTGCGAAGCGCTCGGGATGAAGGGCGCCATCGTGATCTGGACGCACGGCGGCGACGGGCGTATCGAGGGCGCGCTGACCTTTATATCGCCGCGCGCCGACGCGGTGGTGAGCTGCGGAATCAATGAACAGGCCATCGACCTGCCGCCGGTCGCGCGCGTGATCGGCAGCTCCACCATCGGTCCGCTGATCATGGAGTCCGAAGGCGAGACCCGTCCATCGAACGGCCCTATCCACCTGCGCTTCCTGTTTCTCGCCGGCGCGGCGGATCAGTTGGGCGGCGGCTTCCGCTCGATTGAGGAATACTGAGCTTGTCTTTTCCCCGCCGCGGTTGTCATCCTCGCTCTGCTCCGCCGGGCATCCGTCGGACGTGACGAGACCATCGCCAGCAAGGCCGCCAGATACAGTAAGTCAATGACACGACCCGTATTGCTCGCGGCGTCGACCGTGATGGCTCATGTGCCCGGCCTGGTGCGGATCGGCTCGAAGCCCGCGCGGGAGATTGCGCGCGATCCCGGGCTGGTCGATAAGTTGGTCGCAAGCTCGCGCGGATTCGACGACGCGGTCGGCTACGCACCGAACCAGGCCTTTATCGGCGCGATTCATCCTCGCGCGATGGGCCCGCGCCCGCATTTCAACCGCGTGGTCGAGGGCGGGCGGCGCTTCGGACCGGATGGCGAGATCATGCCCGAGCGCGAGTTTCTCGGCCTGATGGCGCTCGCCGATCAGTTCAAGCTGCTGCGGCTCGCGCCGGACCTCGCACAAACGGCGGCCGCGGCCCTGGCGCGTCATCCCCTGAGCGAATCCTTCAAGCCGCGCGGACTGGAAGCCGCGATCGGCGATCCCGCGGCCGAACTCGCGCGCGGCGCTCTGGGGCTCCATCTCGGCAGCGGCGAATGCGCTGCCGCGCTCGCCCCCGGCCATAACGAGGACTCGAATCTGACCGCCCCGGTTATCGCGGAGAACCTCGCCTGCAAGGCGAGTGGCGCGCTTGCGCTCGCCCATCTGCTGCGGCTCCATCAACTCGATCCGGCCAGCATCGAATACGTCATCGGCTGCTCCGAGGAGGCGGTCGGCGATCGCTATCAGCGCGGCGGCGGCAACATGGGCAAGGCGATCGCCGAGATGGCCGGATGCGCCGAGGCCTCGGGCGCAGACCTGAAGAATTTCTGCGCGGCACCGGTGCCCGCGATGGTAATCGCGGCGAGCCTGGTGGCGGCGGGCGTCTTCCGCCGGGTGGCGATAGTCGGCGGCGGCTCCCTGCCCAAGCTCGGGATGAAGTTCGAGGGTCATCTGAAGCATTCGATGCCGGTGCTCGAAGATACGCTGGGCGCGGTGGCCGCGGTGATCGGCGAAGACGACGGACGCTCACCCGTAATCCGGCTCGATCAGGTCGGCCGTCACAAGGTGAGCTCGGGCTCATCGGCCGAAGCGATCATGGATGCGCTGGTGACGGGGCCGCTCGATCGCAGGGGCCTCAGGATCACGGACGTCGACGAGTATGCGACCGAATTGCACAACCCCGAGCTGACCGAGCCGCAGGGCAGCGGCAACGTGCCGGAGCGCAACTACCGGATGCTGGCCGCGATGGGCGTGCGGCGCGGCCTGTTCGGGCGCGAGGAGATGGACCGCTTCGTCGCCCGCCACGGGATGCCGGGGTTCGCTCCCACCCAGGGCCACGTCGCCTCGGCATTCTGCTATCTCGGTCACGCCCGGCGCGCACTGACCGACGGCGGCAGCGCGCGGCGCATCATGATGATGGCGAAGGGCTCGCTCTTCCTGGGTATGATGACAGGACAATCGGACGGGATGTCGTTTATACTGGAACGCAACGGCGGCTGAGCGGGCCGCGCAAAGGAAAGGACAATCGATGTTCGCGGGCAAAAAAGTGATCGTGGTCGGCGAGCGCGACGGGGTGGCGAGCCCCGCCATCGCGGCCTGCGTGGAGGCGGCGGGCGGCGAGGTCGTCATGATGGCGACCGAGTGCTTCGTCTGAACCGCCGCAGGCGCAATGGACCCGCATACGCAGCAGACGATCCTCGAGACGGTCGGCAAACACGGCCGTGAGAACCTGATCGTGCTGCTGGGGACGCCCAGCCCGGAGGCCGCAGCGATCGCAGCGGAAACCGTGACCAGCGGCGATCCCACCTACGCGGGGCCATTGGCCGAGACCCGGTTGGGTCTCACCGTCTACCATCTTTTGGAGGACCCGGTTCGCGCGGCGCTCGACCCGGCGATCTACGACCAGCAGGTCGGCCTGATGGCGGAGACGCTCGACGGACCGGCGATCGCGGCGGCGGTAGCGCAGGCGCGCGCCGCAATTTCATAACTGGCGCATCAATAAGATGGCGCCTCGAAAATTCGACTGATCGGCGCCCGCCGTCAATCGGCGCGCGCGATCGGAATGGCTCAGGGGACCTAATCACATGGCGCTGCGCACTGGCGCGGAATATTTGCAGGCGCTTCGCGATGGCCGCGAAGTTTACCTTGACGGCCGCAGGGTTGCGGACGTAACCAGCGAGCCAGGGCTCTCGCGGGTCGCCCATACCTTCGCGCGGATGTACGACCTGGTGATCGAAAACCAGGATCAGTGGACCTTTCGCGACGAACAGGGGCGGCCGACCAGCCTCAACTGGCTCCAGCCGCGGACGCGCGAGGAGCTGACGCGCCGGCGCAACTTCACCGAGATGATCGCGCGGCGCACCGGCGGCCTCTTCGGCCGGCAGCAGGACTACGTGCCGCTGTTCCATCTCGGGATGCTCGACATCAAACAGGAGTTCAGCCGAGGGGACGCGCGCTTCGAGCGCAATATCGAGAATTATTGGCGCCGCGCGCGCGCGCACGACCTGATGCTGGCGCATTCGTTCATCGACGCGCAGGCCCATCCGGCCGTCCCGCTGGAAAAAACCGTGGTACCCCGGATAGTCGCGCGCAAGGCGGAAGGGATCGTCGTGCGCGGCGCGAAAACCGTCGCCACGTTCACCTGCCATGCCGACGAAATCCTGGTCGGCGCCTTCCCGCGTCCGGGGATGACCGAAGACTACGTGATGTACTTCTCGATCCCGATCGCAACCCCGGGCCTGCGGGTCGTCGCGCGCACGGTCCATGGCCAGGGCAGCGCATTCGATCATCCAGCGGGCCAGTTCGGCGATGAAAACGATTGCATCGTGATGTTCGACGATGTGCTGGTGCCGTGGGAACGGGTCTTCAGCCTCGGCGAGCCGAGTTTCTGCGCGACCGTCTTCCCGCGCATCAGCGAATGGGCGCACTGGAGCATCCTGGCGCGGCTCGCAGTCAAGGCCGAAGTCCTCACCGGGCTCTATTCGTTGATCCCCGAGATGCTGGGCCGCGGCCAGCAGCCGCAATCACAGGAGGCGCTGGGCGAGATAATCCGCTACCTGACCAGCATCCGCGCCTTTATCCATGCCGCCGAGGACCAGGGCCAGGTGACGCCGGAGGGCCACTTCATGCCGAATCCGGTCTACGTCACCGCCGGCCGCGCCTACTCGGTCGAGCACTATCGCCGGATCATCGGCTACATCCACGAGATCGCAAGCCAGGCG
>JBGPMT010000078.1:0-10758 GCA_041487135.1 Binataceae bacterium (SeqCode)
CGAACTTCGCCCGGCCAATGCGATTCCGATCGTCTGCTCCTTTCTGTTCGGGCCGGCAGCGGCGTGGGGGTCGGCGATCGGCAACATGATCGGCGACTTCTTCGGCGGCGTCGGACCGGGCGATATCTTCGGCTTTGCCGGTAATCTGTTTTACGGTTATGTGCCGTACAAAGTTTGGCGGATAATCGCCGACGGCGAGAGTCCGGTCAGCCGTTCGCCCGTAACGGTCGCGAAATATGTTTTCACCTGCCTGATGGCGAGCATGCTGTGCGCGGATCTCGTCGGATGGGGCGATAACCTGCTCGCGCTCAGGCCGTTCGGCGTGCTCGGTAACATCATCTTATTGAACAACATGTTAGCCGCTCTCGCGCTCTCACCGTTCATACTGATCGCGGTCTATCCACGAGTGCGCAAGGCCCGGATGCTGTACGAAGATGTGATGCCCGAGTTGAAGCCGCCGCCGCGGGTCAGGAGTTGGTGCGGACTCGCGATGCTGCTGACGGGCGAGGTCGGGGCCTGGATTACCGGCAACCTGGTGTCGACCGGCTACTGGATCCCCTCATTCATTCCGGCCAGCATGGCCCAGGCGCCCTACGACCGCGTGATCGCGATCGTGGTAAGCCCGTTCATATTCCTGGCCGTTGCTGGCCTCGGCCTGATGTGATCACCAAACCGCAGGCCGTCGAACCCGCCGCGGCCATCGTCCCCGCGGTAAGCGTCGAAAATCTCGGCTTCACCTACCATGGTTCGGATCGCCGCGCGCTGGGCGGCGTCTCGTTCGTTCAGGCCCGCGGCGAGATGATCGGAATCATCGGCGCGTCGGGCGCCGGCAAGTCGACGCTCGCCAAGTGCCTCAACCGGATCATCCCGGAGTTCGAGGGCGGCGAATTCCGCGGCGTCGTTTGTGTCGGCGGCCGGCGGCTCGACGGGATGCGGGTGAGCGAGGTCGCCGGCGCCGTCGGGATGGTGTTTCAGGACTTCGAGGCCCAGCTTTTTTCGACCAATGTGGCGCATGAAGTCGCATTTGCGATGGAACAGGCCGGGATGGGCCGGGAGGAGATGAACGCGCGAATCGGGCCGGCTCTGGAAGCGGTCGGGCTCGCCGGCTTCGAGCATCGCGACCCAACCACGCTCTCCGGCGGCGAGAAGCAGCGCCTGGCGATCGCGGCGGTGCTCGCGCTGGGGCCGGACGTGATCGTGATGGACGAGCCGACCACCGATCTCGACCCGGAAGGGAAGGCGGAGGTCTTCGCGCTGATTCGAAAGCTGCGCGCGCGCGGGCTGAGCCTGCTCATCATCGAACACGAGACCGGCGAGCTGCGCGCCTGCGACCGGCTGATGCTGGTCCGCGCCGGCGAGATAATTGCCGATGCGCCGCCTGCCCATCTGCTCACCCGGCTCGAACTGCTCGAGGAATGCGGCGTGCATCCGCCGGAACTGAACCAAGTGCTCGCCGCCCTGGGAATTACGCATCATGCGCCGGATGTCGACCACGGCGAGTCGCTGCTTCGCGGCCTCATCCCAGACCTGCCTCACGGCCCGGGCTCGCGAGCGAGGAGCGGTGCGCCACGCCCGGCCGCCGCGCCCGCCGCGGCGGAGAAGGCCGCGCGGCCGCTGGTCGAAATCGAGGACCTGAGCTTCTCATATCCGGGCGGGCCTCGCGTGCTCGATTCCGTCAGCCTCAGCATCAGGCCCGGCGAGTTCATCGCGATTATCGGGCAGAACGGTTCGGGCAAGACCACGCTCGCCAAGCAGATCGTCGGATTGCTCAGGCCCGAGGCGGGCCGCGTGCTGATCGAGGGGCGCGACCGGACGACGCTCCGTCCGGCCGAAACGGCGCAGGAGGTTGGTTACGTCTTCCAGAACCCGGACCATCAGATCTTTGCCGCCACGGTCGAGGACGAAGTTGCGTTCGGGCCGCGCAATTTCGGGCTCCCGCCCGAAGAGGTGGAGCGCCGCTGCGCCGAGGTGCTGAGCGCCGTCGGTCTCGAGCGCGAACGCGACAGCGATCCCTTTCTGCTCGGCAAGGGCGAGCGTCAACGGCTGGCGGTGGCGAGCGTTCTGGCGCTCCGCCCGCGGCTCCTGATCCTCGATGAGCCGACCACCGGCCTCGATTACCGTGAGCAGCGCCGCATGATGAAGCTGGTGAGCGAACTGAACGGCGCGGGTATCGCGATCGTGATAATCACGCACACGCCCTGGCTGGTTGCCGGCTACGCACGGCGCGTGGTGCTGATGCGGCGCGGCCGGCTGCTGTTCGACGGACCGGTGCGCGAGTTCTTCGCCGACGAGGAACTGTTGCGCGGCTCCTCCTTTCGGCCGCCGGAGGTGACCACGCTGGGGCGGCGCTTCGGCGTCGTCGCGCTTACCGCCGCGGAGCTGGTCGACTGGCTACGGCAGTATCGCTGATGCCCATCTATCTTTACATCGAGCGCACCGGCGTCCTGCATCGGCTCCATCCGACGGTCAAGGTCTTCGCGCTGTTCGTGATGTTCTGGTCGGTCTACTGGGTCGATCATCCGCTGGCGCTGCTGCCGCTCGGATTGCTGATGCTGGCGGCGGCGCAAAGCGCGGGCGCCTGGCCGAATTTCTACCGGCTCCGATGGCTCTTCATCATGGTGATTCTCTTCACCACGCTGGCCTGGATGATCTTCTATCGCCGTGGTCCCGCGCTGGTGGACCTGAAGATCATCCATCTGAGCCGCGCCTCGCTGCTGTTCGGGTTTGGGCGCGGGCTCAAGCTGGCGGAGCTGCTCGCGACCTCGGTGCTGTTTCTGTCGACCACCAAGATCGAGGAGTTAGCGGTCGGGCTCTCGACCCTCGGCGTGCCGTATCGGGCGGGCTTCGCGATCACGCTGGCCTTCCGGCTGGCGCCGCTCTTCATGGATTCGGCCGTGACGGTCTACCAGGCGCAGAGCCTGCGCGGGTACGATTTCAACCGCGGCGGACCGCTGGAACGCATCCGGCGCTACGTCCCCGTGATCATCCCGGTCTTCATGGGCGCGCTACGCAAGGCGAACGCGATGGCGATGGCGCTCGAGGCGCGCGGCTTCGGGCGTATCAGCCGCCCGACCAGCTTCATCGAATATCCGCTCGCGGCGCGTGACCTGGCCGCGGCGATTTTACTGCTCGCGATCGGTGCGGTTTACTTCATGATCTATTACACCGGCTATGGGGCGATCGCCCTGCAATAGAAGTGTGGGCCCGCGCGCCGTGCGGTTTGGAAGCCCATCGCATGCGTGCTAAGTAAGCGGCAGCAACAGGCCCCGCAGCAGGAGGAAGATCACCATGCTGTTCGCGATTATCGCTCACGATCCACCCGGCCGCGGCGAGTTGCGCAACCGCACCCGCGCCGCTCATCAGAAGTACCTCGAACCGTTCAAGCAGGCCGGCCAGATGGTTTACGGCGGTCCGTTCACCGACGAGGCCGGCAATCTGATCGTGGTCGAGATGGCGACCCAGGCCGAGGCGGAAAATTTCGCGCGCCACGACCCCTACATGACCGAGGGCGTGCACGATCGCTTCGAGGTCCATCCGTGGCGCCGCGCCTTCCCGGAAGGTTAGCGTATCGCGCTTTTCCGAGTCCGTCCGATCGATACTGGTGAGCGGCGCCATGGCGGGTCCTCTCTCAGCGGTTCGAATCGTCGAAGTCGGTGAGATGGTCTCGGCGCCATACGCGGCCAAGCTGATGGCCGATCTCGGTGCCGAGGTAGTCAAGGTCGAACGGCCCGGAACCGGTGATCGCGCCCGTACGCGAGGTCCGTTCCCGGGCGGCGTCGCGCATCCGGAAAAGAGCGGGCTCTTTATTTATCTCAACACCAACAAGCGCGGCGTCACGATCGATCTTGCCTCACCGCGTGGCCTGTCGATCTTCGAGAAACTGATAAGCGGCGCCGATGTGTTGATTCACAATCTGACGGCCTCCGAAATGGATCGCGCCGGCTTTCAGTTCGAGCGCTTCCATCGGGTGAACCCGAAGCTCGTGATGACCTCGGTTGCGCCGTATGGATTGAGCGGACCGCGCCGCGACTGGCGCGCCGAGGATCTCACGCTGTGGTCGGATGGCGGCGCCTGCTATCTGAACGGCGCCCGCGACCGTCCCGAGCTGCCGCCGCTGAAAGCCTACGGTTACCAGGCCGGCTACCAGGGCGGCGCGCATGCGGCGGCGGCGACGATGGGCGCGCTGTTCGCCGCGGCCCGCGGCGCCGGCGGCCAGCACGTCGAAGTCTCGGTTCAGGAATCGGTCGCGGCGATCATCGAGATGGCCAACACCTCCTGGCCGTACATGGGTTTGGTCTTGACGCGCTACGGACCCAAGCCGGTCCAGCCGCTGGATTCGTTCGAATGCCGGGATGGGTGGATCTTCGCCTGCTGCGTCGAGGAGCATCAATGGCAGAGCTTCGTGGAAGTGATGGGCAATCCGGCGTGGGCCTCCGAGGAGCTCTTCAACGAGCGCTTCAAACGCGGCGTGAACTATGACGGCTTCAGGCCGATGCTGGCCGAATGGATCGGTAAACAAACGGTACAGGATCTTTACCACAAGGTGCAGGCGCGCCGGGTGCCGTTCGCGCCGATCTCGAGCCTTGCCGACCTGGTCAATTCCGATCATCTGCGCGCCCGCGGCTTTTTCGTGGACGTCAGCCATCCGCAGGCCGGCACGTTCAAGTATCCCGGCGCTCCCTACAAGCTGAGCCGCACGCCCTGGGAGATTCGGCGTCCCGCGCCGGCGCTGGGCCAGCACAACCAGGAGATCCTTGGCGGCGAGCTGGGGATGAGCGAGCGCGAAATCGAATCGCTGCGGCGCGATACGGTTACCTGAGTCATATGAATCAGCCGCCGCCGCTCACCGGCATCCGGGTCGCCGACTTCACGTGGGTATGGGCCGGACCGTACTGCACGATGCAGCTCGCTCATATGGGCGCCGACGTCATCCGGGTCGAATCCGAGACCCGGCTGTGCGTGTCGCGGGTGACTCCGCCGTGGGCCGGCGGACAATACGGCGTGAATCGCTCGGGCTACTTCAACCAGTACAACCAGGGCAAGCGATCGATCACGCTCAACCTGAAGCATCCGCGCGGGCGCGAAGCCGCGCTGCGCCTGGCCGCGAAGTGCGACGTGGTGATCAACAATTTCGCGGCTGGCGTGATGGATCGGCTCGGTCTCGGCTACCACGACCTGGTCCGCGCCCGGCCCGATATAATCGGCGTGTCGCTCACCGGTTACGGCGACAGCGGGCCGCTGCGCGACTACGTCGCCTACGGTCCGGCGCAGGTGCCGCTGTCGGGGATGTCGGCGTTGACGGGTTATCGCGGATGGCCGCCGATGCACGTCGGTTTCAGCTATGGCGATCCCAACGCCGGAACGCACGCCGCCTTCGCGATTATCGCCGCGCTCTACCATCGCGAACGCACCGGCGAGGGCCAGTATATCGACATGAGCCAGTGGGAGTGCACGATGGCGCTGATCGGCGAGGGTATACTGGATTACACGATGAACGGGCATCAGCCGGAGCGCGATGGCAGCCGCGATCCATCGATGGCGCCGCATGGCCTGTTCCGATGCCGCGACATGGCGGAGACGGTGGCGGGCAGGCCGGTCGACATGTGGATCGCGATCGCGGCCGCGGACGACGCGGAGTTCGCGCGGCTCGCGGCGGCGATCGAACGGCCCGGGCTCGCCAGCGATGAGCGCTTCTCCACGCTGGCGGCTCGCAAGCGCAACGAGGACGAACTCGAGGCGCTGGTTACCGAGTGGACCTCGGCACGCTTCGCGGGCGAGGCGGCGGAGGCGCTGCAGCGCGCGGGGGTCGCGGCGGCCGTATGTGCCACCAGCCGCGACCTCGCCGAAGACCCGCATCTCGCAAGCCGCGGTTTTTTTGTCGAGCTCGAGCATCCGGAGATCGGCCGGGTGAAGCACGCGGGCATACCCTGGCGGATGAGCGAAACTCCATGCGCCGTGCGCAGTCCGGCCCCGCTGCTCGGTCAGCATACGGATGAGGTGCTGACCGAGGTGGTGGGCTATGGCGCCGCCGAGGTCGCGGAACTGCGCGCCCAGGGCGCCCTCAAGTAGAGCCCCCGCTCCTGTATAACGGAAACTGTGATGACACCAGAGAAGGCCGAAATTTTTCGCCAGCGCAGAAAGCGGTTCACCGAGGCGATCGGGCCGAGCGCGATCGCGATCATCCCGGGCGCGCCGGTCGCCTTGCGCTCGCGCGATGTCGAATTTCCCTACCATCAGGATCACGACTTTTATTATCTCGCGGGCTTTGACGAGCCCGAGGCCGTGATGCTGCTGGCGCCGGGTCATCCGGACGGTGAGTTTGCGATGTTCGTGCGCGCGCGCGACAAGGAGCGCGAGATCTGGACGGGGCGGCGCGCCGGAGTGGAAGGCGCCATTATCGACTATGGCGCCGACCGGGCCTTCAGGATCGACGAGTTCGACGAGATTGTGCCGCGCTATCTGCGCGATGCGCAGCGCGTCTACTATCCACTGGGCCCGAACGAGCGGATGAACGCGAAAGCGATCGAGCTGATGCGCGCTTCAGAAGCCAACCGTGAGCGGCTCGGCGCCGGTCCGACCGCACTGCTCGATCCGCGCGAGATAATTCACGAGCATCGGATGTTCAAACAGCCCGACGAGCTCGCGGCCATGCGCCGCGCGATCGCGATCTCGGGCGAAGCCCATCGCCGCGCGATGAGCACGGCGCGGGGCGGGGCGGGCGAATGGGAGGTACAGGCGCTGTTGGAGTATGCGTTCCGATCGCAAGGCGCTTCCGGACCGGCCTACCCGTCGATCGTGGCCTCCGGCCCCAACGCCACCATCCTCCACTACATCCATAACGACCGGCGCATGGAGCAGGGCGATCTGCTCCTGATCGACGCCGGTTCCGAGTATGATTTCTACGCCTCCGACATCACCCGGACCTTTCCGGTCGCGACCCGCTTCAGCCCGGTCCAGCGCGGGCTTTACGAGCTAGTGCTGGAAGCGCAACTCAAGGCGATCGAATCGATCCGGCCCGGCATCCCGTTCGATACTCCGCACGAAATCGCCGTCCGCATCCTGGTCGAAGGGATGCGGGAGCTCAAGATGCTGGCCGGCTCGCTGGACGAACTAATCGGCGCGGCCGCGTACCGCCGCTTCTACATGCATCGGACCAGTCATTGGCTCGGCATGGACGTACATGACGTCGGGTTGTACCGGGTCGCCGGCGAGGCGCGCAAGCTCGAGCCGGGGATGGTGCTGACGGTCGAGCCCGGGATTTACGTCGGGGCGGATGACGAGGAAGCGCCGGCCGCGATGCGCGGGATCGGGATCAGGATCGAGGACGATGTGTTGGTCACGGCGGACGGTCACGAGGTGCTGTCGGCACAGATACCGAAGCGGATCGAGGAGGTGGAAGCGTTAACCAGCGCCTGAGCGGCGCCGGCGCGGCCGCTCAGGGCACGCAGGCGCAAGAGGACCTACAGGTGAAAGGATTCAAGCAATTTCTGCTGCGCGGCAACGTCGTCGATCTGGCGGTGGCCGTGGTCATCGGCGCCGCCTTCAATAGCGTCATTCAGGCTTTCGTCAAGGACCTGCTGACCCCGCTGGTCGCGGCGGTCGGCGGGCAGCCGAACTTTTCCGCGATCGCGTTCGAGCTGAATCACAGCAAATTCATGATCGGCGACTTCGCCAATGCGATCGTCTCCTTCCTGATCATCTCGGCGGTCGTCTACTACCTGGTGGTGCTGCCGATCAACGCTTTGATCGCGATGTCGCGCGAGGCGCCGCCGCCCGATCCCACGACCAGGCGCTGCCCCGAGTGCGCGAGCGAAATTTCGATCCAGGCGCGGCGCTGCGCCTTCTGCACCCAGCCGGTGGCCGGTTGACCGGGCTCGGGCCAAGCGCGCCGGCGCGGATGGGCGCGGTTATTTCAGCGGCTCTCTGAGGCCCATCCGTTCAAGGCGCGGCAGGACCTCCTGGCAGAAGTAGGGCAACTCGTCGAGGAAATTCACGAACCCGATCGCGACGCCGTTGAAGCCGTAATCGACTATCCGCTTGAACTCGGCCGCGACGCCATCGGGGTCGCCAACGAACGGCACGCCGCCGTAGCCGCCCGCGAACCGCTCCTTCGCCATCCGCACCACGTCGGGCGAAATCGATCGCGAGCCTCCGCTGCCCATCGCGAGTTCGATCAGGCGATCGACCGCGCCCCAGTCCGCGTGCTCGACGCCGAAGTAATTGAAGTAGTCGCGGGCTTCCTTCTCGCTCGGCCGGCAGACGACGTAACCAGACGTGAAGACCTGGATATCCCTGCCTTGCTGGCGCGCGAGCGTGCGGGTCTGGTTGACGCGCTCGGCGGCCTGATCGAGGAAGAACACCTGGTCGAAATGGAAATCCGAGTGCAACGCGGCGAAGCGGCGGCCCGGCGGCGACGAGCCGGCATTCATCATGATCGGACGTTCGCCGCCCCATGGCGTCGGATGGCCAGTCACGCCCTCGAGCTTGAAGAACTCGCCGTGGTAATCGAACGGCCCCTCGCCCGACCAGATGCGCTGGATCACCTCCCACCATTCGCCGCCGTAATCGTAGCGCCGATCGTGATCCTGCTGGCTGGCGCCGAACATGTTGAACTCGTCCTGGTTCCATCCGCACACGATGTTCAAGCCGAAGCGTCCCTGGCCGGCGTGATCGGCGGTGACCGCCTGCTTGGCGGCCAGCACCGGGTGGATCAGCGGGCAGTGGACGGTACCGAACACGGTGATATTCCTGGTATGCGCCAGCAGTCCGCAGGCCCAGGTGATGGTCTCGAAGGTGCTGCCCTCGAAATCGGTCTCGCCGCCGTATCCTTTCCAGCGCCCGACCGGCACCATGCATTCGATTCCCGCCTCATCGGCCATCCGGGCGAGCTTGACGTTGTTCTCCCAGCTCGCATCCCATCGCTCGGGCACCTTGGTGGCCGCCATTCCGCTGGAACAGTTCGAGGCGAAGATGCCGATCTTCAGCCGGTTGCGATTGAACATGGTGTGGTTGCGCCGGCGCAGGTTCGGTACGGTCGCGCCGCTGACTTGCTGAGCCATCGATCAATACTCCTTGCGGTACTGCTTGAATCGTCTTGCTTCGCTCCACCGCGATGGCGGCAGTTAAAGCTCGAGGGCGGACGCGGAACCAACGATAGTCTTGGTGCCGTCGGCCTTCTCGCACCAGACCTCGGCTTCGGCGCGAGTATGGCGACCCTCGGGACGGCGTTCGACCACCAGCCCCTTGGGGCCCGTGATTTCGTCGCACCACAGCACATTGACGAGCTTCACATCCATCCGCCCGCCGCAGATGAAGCCCATCGCGAACCTGCGGGTCATCATCTCCGCGATCAGGCAGACCGAGAGCATCCCCTGCACCACGATTTCCGGGAAGCCCCACTCGCGCGCCGCCGCGCGGTCGGTATGGTAGTTTCGCGAGGGTCCGGAAAAAGCGATGCACATCGGCTCGGTGATGCGGCGGATGGGCGCCTCGATCGGCTCGCCGCCGCGCTCGCCCACCTTGAACACGCGGCCCGCCGCGCGCTCGCGCGAACGATCGACCGCAAATTTATCGGCACCGTCCGCGGGCCGCTCGACGAGGAAACTCTGACGCACGCGCAGGCGCGTCACCAGGCGTCCGGCCGCGTTGAAGATCAGCGTTTCGTTGACGACATACTCGCGGTCGCGCTTGAGATAGCGATCGACGATCAGGCTGCGGCTCTTAAGCCGCTCGCCAACCATCAGCGGCCCGAAGAACTCGCATTCCTCGCCCGCGTGCAGATTGCCGAACAGATTCGGCAGATACCAGTCGAGCGTGCGAAACGGCGCCGAATGGAGAATCAGGGCCGGGGCGATCGGTCCGCCCAACGGAGAGGCGCGTGTGTACCAGGGATTATCGTCGCCGGTGCCGGCGATATAGTTCCAGACCAGCTCCGGCGTGATCTCGAAGTCGAACGTTCCGAAATCGCGCCCCACGTAAATTTCGCCTGCCTCGAACAGTGCGGTCTCCATGCGCTTGACTCCGGACCGGCCGCGTCACGGCCTCATCTTGCCCTGCAACCGTTGGTTGAACTTGCGCAGCTCGACGACCGCGCGCCCATGCGTGCCGCGCCCGATCAGCTCATTCTCGTCGAAGGCCGTTACCCGGAACTCGAGCCGCCGCCCCTCGACCTTCACGACCTCGGCCTCGGCGCGGACCGTGTGACCGATCGGCGTGGCGGCGAGATGCTCGACGTTGACCACCGTGCCGACCGAGGTTTCGCCGGGCTCCATGTAACCGGCCAGCGCGTTCATCGCCGCCTGCTCCATCGTCAGGATCATCATCGGCGTCGCCATCACCTGCGGCAATGCCGGATTCGCGCTGCTGGCGAGATGTTCGACTCCGAGGACCAGCGTATAGACGCCCCTGGTTCCGACCGGTATCTGGCGCATTCGGATTACCGTCCTGAAAGCTTCGTCGCGGGGCCGTGCCCGACGCACTCTGGATATCGCAACCCGGCCTCGCGCAAAAGTGCTCTCTAGCGGCCGGCGTTGCGCGTCAGATACTCGACAATCGTGCGGCGCTCGACCTCGCTCAACCGCCGACCCGCCTGAGCCATGCGCGGCTCCATCGCCTGTACCTGCACCTGCCACATCGCGGCCGTCATTGAGCGGGGATTGTAAACGGCGTGGCATCCGTCGCATCGCTCGACGTAGAGGCGCGCGGCATAGCTGCTGCGCTCGGGAAGCGCGGAGGAGCGATTGCATCCGCAGATTCCGC
>JBGPMT010000079.1:0-10745 GCA_041487135.1 Binataceae bacterium (SeqCode)
CGGCGGCCGAAAGATGGCTCCCAGCGCCGCCGCCACGGGCGGCGGCGCTGGGAGCCGCTCGGCCTGCGGCGCCGCCGGAGCGGCCGTCGACGGCCGCGCGGAAGCCGGGGCGGGCGACGGCCGGGCGGGCTCGCGGCCGCCCAGCGATTCGACGTAGTTCAGCAGGTCGCGCTTGGTAACCCGTCCGCCGATTCCGGTCCCGATAATCCGCTTAAGGTCGACCCCATATTCCGACGCCATCCGGAGCACGACCGGCGAGTAGCGCCGCGGCTCTCCGCCGCCCTGCTCCGCCGCTCCCAGCGGCGGTTGGATTCGCGGTGCGGCCGGAGGTTCGGGCTCTCGACCGCGCTGCGCGTCCTCGGCGGCGACTGCCGCGGGCGGCGCGGTGGCGGGCTTCGGCTTCGAGGGCGCCGCGGATTCCGCCGGCTCGATGATCGCTATCTTGCCGCCCACCGGCACGGTCTCGCCTTCGCGCGCGACGATCGCGGCGATCACGCCCGCTCCGGGCGAGGGAATCTCGGCGTCTACTTTGTCGGTCGAGATCTCCGCGATCGGCTGATCGAGCGCGACCTCATCGCCCTCGCGGACCAGCCATTTCGCGATGGTCCCCTCGACCACGCTCTCGCCCATCTGGGGCATCGTCACTTCAATCGCCATCTCAGTACGCCGCGAGGCTGCGGATCGCATTCACGATCTTGTTGGTGTTGGGCAGGACGAATTCCTCGAGCGGCGGCGCGAACGGCACATGCGTATCGAGCGCTGCGAGGCGGCGCACCGGCCCGTCGAGATACTCGAAGGCATATTCCGCGATGAGCGCCGCGACTTCGCCGCCGATGCCGCCGGTCAGCCGATCCTCGTGGACCACGAGCACCTTGCCGGTGCGCCGGGCGGTCTCGAGAATCGCCTCGCGATCGAGCGGCAACAGTGTCCGCAGATCGAGCACCTCGACCGCCAGGCCGTCTTCCTTCTCGGCGATACGCGCCGCGTCGAGCGACTGATGGAGCGTGCCGCCATACGTGATTATCGACAGGTCGCGGCCCTCACGGCGCAGCTCGGCGCGTCCCAGCGGCACGGTGAAGTCGCCATCCGGCAGATCTTCCTTGATGCTGCGGTAGAGCCGTTTGTGCTCGAAGTAGATGTCCGGGTTATCGTCGCGAATCGCGCTCTTCAGCAGCCCCTTGGCGTCGTAGGCGGTGGCCGGCGCCACCACCTTGAGGCCGGGCACGCGCGTGAACCAGGCCTCCGGATTCTGCGAATGGAACAGCGCGCCATGCACGCCGGCGCCCGACGGCGCCCGCACCACCATCGGGCAGCTCGCCTTGCCGCCATGGCGATAGCAGAGCGTCGCGGCGGTGTTGACGATCTGATCGAAGCCGCACGAGATGAAATCCGCGAACTGCATCTCGACCACCGGCCGCATCCCGAGCACCGCCGCGCCCACGCTCGCGCCGACGATCAGCGACTCGGAGATCGGCGTGTCGATCACGCGCTCCTCGCCGAAGGCCGCGAGCAGTCCCTCGGTGACCTTGAAGGCGCCGCCGAGCTCGGCCACGTCCTCGCCCATCACCAACACGTTCTCGTCGCGCGCCATCTCTTCGTGCAGCGCCTGGTTGATAGCTTTCAGGTAGGTTACTTCCATCGGCGCCCGTCACTTGGTCACGCCGGGACCGTTGGCGGCGGCCGCGCTCCGGGCGGCCGGCGCGAGCCCCTCGCCGGCGTACACATCTTCAAGTGCTTCTTCAGCTTTCGGAAAGGGGCTGTGCTCCGCGAAATCGACCGCAGCCTGCACCGTCTGATTCACCCGTTCGTCGGTTTCGGCGCGCAGCCGCGTCAGGTCATGCCCCCTCTTGCCAAGATAGAACTCGAACTGCGGGATCGGGTCGCGGCTCTCCCATTCGAGCAGCTCCTCCTGGTCGCGATAGAGTGCCGGGTCGTGCTCGCTATGTCCGCGCCAGCGGTAGGTCTTGCACTCGATCATGCTGGGACCGCCGCCGGCGCGAATCGAATCGATCACGCGCTCGGCCAGTCCGACGACCGCCAGCAGGTCGTTGCCGGGGCAGACATGGCCACGAAAACCATAGGCTTGGGCGCGATCGGCGATATTCTCGATCGCCGCCTGTTTCTCGAACGGCGTCGAGTAGGCGTAGCGATTGTTTTCGCATACGAACAGCACCGGCAGTTTGCGCACTCCGGCGAAGTTCATGGCTTCATGAACGTCGCCGCGCGAGGCTGCGCCCTCGCCGAAAAAGGCCACCGCGATATGCTGCTCGCGCTTGATGCTGAACTTCAGCGCCGCGCCCACCGCGACCGGCAGCGACGAACCGAGCATCGAGGTCGAGCCAAACACGCCATGCGACATGTCGCCGCCGTGAAGGAACGAGTCCTTGCCGCGCGACAGCCCGTCCTCCTTCGCCATCAGCTGCGCCATCAGGCGGCCCGGGTCGACCCCGCGCATCAGGAAGACGCCGAGATCGCGATGGAGGGGTGCCACGAAATCGCCATCCCGAAGCGGCGCGCAGATGCCCGTGACGATCGCTTCCTGGCCGGCGCCCGAATAGACGCCGCCGAGGACCTTGTTCTGGCGATGCAGCCGCGAGACCCGCTCCTCGAAGGCGCGGATCAGCTTCATCCAGTAATAGAGCTGAAGCTCATGCTCGGCCCGCGTGGCGCCGGGAACGGCCGCAGGGGCTCCGTCATGTTCGGCCATCACTCTCTACTTCTCCCGCGGCACGACTCCTGAGGTCTTGAGACTATCCCAAGCGCCGCGCTGCCCGCAAAATCCTTCTGCGGCCTGCGCCGTCCGCACGGGCGCAGGTTGCCTGCCCGAACATGATGGCTTATAAGGGGCGATGAATCATGCTGGACGGGGCGGCATCAGTAATTGATCCCGCGGCGCGGCCGCACTTGCGCGAGATCGCCGATCGCGCGATCGCCGGCGCCCGCCTGGACGAGCGCGAGGCGATTGCGCTGATCGAGTGTCCCGAAGACGAGCTCGAGCTCGTGATGGCGGCGGCGCGCGAGCTTCGCGACCGCGCCAAGGGCCGCGTCGTCACCTACTCGCGCAAGATCTTTCTGCCGGTCACGAATCTCTGCCGCGACCGCTGCACTTATTGCACCTTCCGCAAGGACCCTGGCGAGCCCGGCGCCTGGACGATGCTGCCCGACGAGATTCGCGAATGGTCGCAGCGCGGACGCGCGCTCGGATGCAAGGAAGCGCTGATGTGCCTGGGTGACAAGCCGGAAGTTGCCTTCAAGGAGTACCGCCAGACGCTGGCCGGCCTCGGCGTGCAGACCACGATGGAATACGTCGGGCGGGTTTGCGCAATCTCGCTCGCCGAGGGCCTGCTGCCGCATACCAATGCCGGCCTGATGACGCGCGCCGAGATGATCGCGCTCAGGCCGCTCAACGCCAGCATGGGGCTGATGCTTGAGAATGTCTCGCCGCGGCTGCGCGCGCGGGGCGGGGCCCATCAATGGGCCCCCGACAAGGAGCCTTCGCGACGCATCCGCATGATCGATGAGGCCGGCCAGGAAAAGATCCCGTTCACGACCGGAATCCTGCTCGGGATCGGCGAAACGACGGCCGAACGGGCACAGAGCCTGATCGCGATTCGCGATCTCAACCAGCGTCACGGCCATATCCAGGAAGTGATAATCCAGAACTTCCGCGCCAAGCCGGAGATTCCGATGGCCGACGCGCCGGAGCCCGACGCGCTCGAGATGGCGCGCGCGATCGCGACGGCGCGCCTGGTGCTCGGCGCGGAGATGAACGTGCAGGCGCCGCCGAATCTGTCGCCAAATCAAATCGAACTGTTTCTCGACGCCGGGATCAACGACTGGGGCGGAATCTCGCCGCTCACGCCCGACTTCGTGAACCCCGAGGCGCCGTGGCCGCATCTCGAGCGCCTCGGCGAGCGCTGTGCCCGGGCGGGCTTCGAGCTGCGCGAGCGGCTCGCGATCTATCCGGAATACATCAATGATGAATGGCTCGACCCGGCGCTCAGACCGATGGTCGGCGAGCTGTGGTCCCGGATCGCTGGAGGTGACGCGTGAACGACAAGGAATTCCGCGACTATGTCGAGGAAATCGAGGCGACGCCGCTTCCGAGGCTGCTCGATCGCGCCTCCACCGCGGTCCGCGCCGCGCTCTGCGCCAGCCTCGACGGCCGCGAGCTCACGCCCGAGGACGGGCTGCGCTTGTACACCGCCGAGGGCGACGACCTGCGGGCGCTTATCAAGTGCGCCGACCTGGCCCGCGCCGAGGATTGCGGCGAAGAAGTAACCTACGTCGTCAACCGCAACATCAACTTCACCAATATCTGTTTCGTCGGCTGCCAGTTCTGCGGCTTCAAGCGCCAGCGCTGGGAATCCGACGCCTACGACCATACCGACGAAACCGTGCTGGCGAAGGTCGCCGACGCGCGCGCGCGCGGCGCCACCGAAGTCTGCATGCAGGGCGGAATCAATCCCGACATGCCGGCCTTCCGCTATCGCGATCTGCTGGTGAAAATCAAGGCGCAGTTTCCGGACATCCATGTACACGCGTTCTCGCCGATGGAAATCATGTACGGCGCGCGGCGCACCCGGATGGATTATCCGGAGTACATCGGGATGCTGCGCGAGGCGGGGCTCGGATCGATTCCCGGCACCGCGGCCGAAATCCTCGACGACAGCCTGCGCGAGATCCTGAGCCATAAGAAAGTCGACGTGGCGGCCTGGGTCGAGATCATCACGACCGCCCATGCGCTCGGCATCCCGACCACCTCCACCATCATGTACGGGCACATCGAGAGCCCGCGCCAGGTGGTAAACCACCTCGACTTGATCCGCGGCATCCAGAAACAGACCCACGGCTTCACCGAGTTCGTACCGCTGCGCTTCATCCACCAGAACACCGTCATGTATCGCAAGGGACTGGTGAAGCCGATCGAGAAGGGCCTGCTGGATTTTCAGATGTACGCGATGGCGCGGCTCTACCTGCGCGGCCAGATCGACAACCTGCAGACCTCGTGGGTCAAGCTGGGCGTCGAGCTCGCCGCCACCACGCTCAAGGCGGGATGCAACGATTTCTCGGGCACGCTGATGGAGGAGAGCATCACGGCCCAGGCAGGCGGCGACGCCGGCGAGTTCGTGCCGGTCGATCTGATCGAGGAGCAGGCGCAGGCGATGGGCCGCATCGCCGTCGAGCGCACCACGCTTTACCAGAAACTCTACGGACGAAAGGCACCCAATGGCGCGCGCCCGATCACCCCAACCGCCGATCACCATGCTTGCGGGGGGAGTGGGTGCGGCTAGGTTTCTGCGCGGCCTGCTGCGGCGGGTCGATCAGCAGCGCATCCGGGTAATCGTCAACACCGGCGACGACGAGGAGTTTTACGGACTGCACGTCTCGCCCGACGTCGACACCATCGTCTACACGCTGGCCGGCGTGGCCAATACGATTCACGGCTGGGGCCTCAAGGGCGAGAGCTTCAAGGTGCTCGCGGCGCTCGAACGCTTCTACGGCCGGGCCTGGTTCGCGCTGGGCGATCGCGACCTGGCCACACACCTCTATCGCACCGAGCGCCTGCGCGCCGGGAGCACGCTCAGCCAGGTGACCGGCGAAATCGCGGCGCGGTTCGGCGTCAAGACCAGCGTGATCCCGATGAGCGACGACCGGGTGCGGACCTTCGTCAAATTGCGCGGCCGGACCGGCGCCCTCGCCTTCCAGGAGTACCTCGTGCATCGGCGCGCCCGCGGCGCGATCGAACGAATCGAGCTGCGCGGCGCCGGTCAGGCGGCCCCGGTGCCGGCGGCGCTGGAGGCCATCGAAACTTCCGCGGCGGTAATTCTGGCGCCGTCCAATCCGTTCGTATCGCTCGGCCCGATTCTCGCGGTCGGCGGGATTCGCGAGGCCTTGCGCGCCGTCAAAAGCCGGGTCGCGGCGATCAGCCCGATCGTCGGCGGGCGGACCATCAAGGGCCCCGCGGACCGCATGATGCGCGGGCTGGGACATGCAGTCTCGCCGCTCGGCGTCGCGCGGCTCTATCAGGACTTCGTGGGCGTATTCGTGCTCGACAACGCCGACCGCCGCTACCTCGCACCGATCGAGGCACTCGGCATGCGCGCCGTCGCAACCGACACGATCATGGCGAACCCGGCGCGCGCCGCCCGGCTCGCCGACGTGGTGATGCGCGCGCTTGCAGTGTAGGCTGATCGTACCGATGGGCTCGCTGACGCTTACCGCGATCGAGGCTATTCCGCTGATCAAGGCCGGCGACGATCTGGCCGAATTGATTTTTCGCGCCGCTTCACGGCAGGCGCTGCGCTTCGAGCCGGGCGACATCGTGGCGGTCTGTCAGAAGATTGTCTCCAAGTCCGAAGGCAGGACCCGCGACCTCGACCAGGTCGAGCCCTCTGCGCTGGCGCGCAATTTTGCCGCCCGCTTTGACAAGGACGCGCGCGCCGTCGAACTGGTACTGCAGGAATCCAGGCGGATCATCCGGATGGAACGCGGCGTTCTGATCGTCGAGACCGGCCCGGGATGGGTGTGTGCGAATGCCGGGATGGACGAATCGAACAGCATGGCCGAAGGACGCGCGATCCTGTTGCCGATCGATCCGGACGCCTCCGCTGCCAGAATCCGCGCCGGGCTTGGAAAGCTTGCGGGCGTTGACCTGGCGGTCTTGATAACCGACACTTTCGGCAGGCCATGGCGTGAGGGACAGACCGAGGTCTGTCTCGGAATTTCCGGCATGAACCCTATCCTCGACCTGCGCGGTTCACGGGATATGGGCGGCCGTGAACTGCATCACACGTTCCTCGCGGTCGCCGATGAGCTCGCCTCCGCGGCGGGCTTGCTGATGCGCAAGGACGCCGGACTTCCGGCCGTGGTGGTTCGCGGCTACCGCCATGAACCTTACGATGGCGATGCGCGGGCGCTGGTCCGTGCGCCCGAAACCGACCTTTTCCGCTGAGTCTCCACCGTGAAGAAAAGCATCGCATCGGAACTGGCGCCGCCCTCAATCGATCCCGCCTGCGGCGCGATCGAAGCCGACCTGGCGGCGGTCGAGGGGCGGCTCTCGTCGCTGCTCGATTCGAACGAGGCACACATCGCCGAGATTTGTCACTACCTGATCGATGGCAGCGGCAAGCGGCTGCGCCCGGCGTTCATCCTGCTGGTTTACCGCGCCTGCGGCGGCGGCGAGCGGGCGCTCGGCGACGCGATCGACGCGGCGACCGCGCTCGAGCTGATTCATTCGGCGACCCTGCTGCACGACGACATCATCGACGCCGGCGTGCTGCGCCGCGGCCGTCCCTCGGCCTACGCGCGCTACGGCTCGGCGCCGACGCTGGTGGCGGGCGACTATCTGTTCTGCCGCGCCTTCGAAATCTGCGGCCGCTTCGACGAGCCGCTGGTGCTGACTGCCGCGCGCGCCTGTATCCAGCTCACCGAGGGCGAGGCGATGGAAGGACGGCTGCGCTACAATGCGGGCACCAGTCTCGAGGAATACCTCGCGGTCATCACGCGCAAGACCGCTTCGCTGTTCGCGGCCGGCGGCAAAGTCGCGGCCGACCTCGCCGGCGCGCCGGCCGCGGTCGGCGACGCGATGAGCCGGCTCGGCAACGCGGTCGGGCTCGCCTTCCAGATGGTTGATGATCTGCTCGATGTTTTGGGGCCCGAAGAAAAGATCGGCAAACCGGTCGGTTCCGATATCCGCGCCGGCATCCCGTCGCTGCCGATGGTGCTCGCGGCGGAGCATAATCCCGAGCTGCGGGCGATGTTCGGCAACGGCGCGGCCCACGACGATACGGTCTTCAACCGGACGCTCGAGCTGCTGCGCGAGCCGCATGTCATCGCGCGGGCGCGTGCGCTGGCCGCCGAGCAGGTGCAGCGGGCGCGCGAACTGCTGACCACCCTGCGGCCATCCCCTTATCGCGACCAGCTGTCGGCGGTTATCGACGAGCAGGTCCGCCGCGAAGTCTAGCTCGCCACCGTTGCCTCCACCCGTTTCAGAAACTCGATAACGACCGCGTTGAAGCGCTCGGCCTGCTCGATATTCGGACAATGGCCGCAGCCCTCGAAGACGTGCAGTTCCGCGTTCGGAATCCGGCGCGCGAGTTCGTCGGCATAGCCAGGCAGCCGCAGCTTGTCGTTGGCGCCGGCCACGATCAGCGTCGGAACCGAAATCAGCTCGTAGGGCGTGCTATCGGGCTGGCCGAAGCTGTCCTGCTTGCGCTCGGCGGCGGGCGATTTCAAGCGTGCGGCGGCGGCGCATTCCCAGGCGCCCGGGATGAGGCTGAGCGCGTGGCGCCGGTCGACGTAGGCTTCGTCGCCGGCCCACTTCGAGCTATGGAACAACGCGCGCAGCATCCCCTTCATCCCCTCGCGCGAACAATCGTAATCGAGCAGCAGCTTGCGCGATTCGTTGAAGGGCGTGAAGCCGCCGCCGCTGGCCAGCACGATCGCGCGCGCCGGAAAGAGCGGGGCCTCGGACGCCATCGCGCGCGCGAGATAACTGCCGCCCATCGAATTACCGATGAACGCCGCCCGCTCGATACATTTTACTTCGACGAAGCGCCGCATGTGGGTCAGCATCCGCCTGGGAAAATTCTCGAAGTCATGCAGCTTGTCGGTGCGGCCGAATCCCAGCCAGTCGGGCGCGATCACGTGAAAATGCCGCGCCAGCGCCTCCAGGTTGAACTCCCAGCTGAGTTCGGCGCATCCCCCGAATTCGCCCGAGTGGAACATCACGACCTCTACGCCGCGTCCGGCTTCCAGGTAGTGAGTGCGAATTCCGTCAACGTTCAGGAACGAGCTGCGCATCGGCTTTGCCTCGGCGGTGGTTGGTTCGTTGCCGGGCCCATCCTGCCATTGCCGGTCATCGCGCGCCAAGCCTTGACCTCGCGCGATCGTTACGCTTGCCTGCTCAGCAACGCCGGATCGCTGCGCTTCGCCGTGAGGCACGGGGGTTTCGCCAGGGAGGGATTATGCGACGCCGCAATCAAGCGCTTCATGCGCCAGCGATTCCGATGCTCGCCTACTACCTGTTCTTCGCCGGCCTGCTCGCCGGTCCGGCCTGGATCGGCTATCACGACTTCGCTTTGAACAGGTATCCGGCGGGCAACGATGTGGTCAGCTACCTGCGCATCGCCGAAGGCGAGGCGCCGGCCAATCCAGTCCATTTCTATCGCGTGGCGGTGCCGCTCGCGGCGCGCGTGCTTGCGGACGCGGTTTCGATCCTCGTCCCGCATCGTGACCGGCAAGAGTTGATCCGCGGTGCGTTCTTTGCGGTGAATCTGGCCATCACGGCGGCGGCCGCTCTCGTGCTCTACCTGATGTTGCTCGACTTCGTCCCCGAACCCGGCTATGCGCTGCTCGGAGTCCTGGCTTTCATTCTGAGCCGCGATGTAATCGACGAGACCGGGCTGCCCTCGATCGACAGTCTGCTGTTCCTGACCGTGGCCGCCACGTTCTACGCCGTCCGGGTCCGTTCCGCTACGATTCTCGCCGCGGTTCTCCTGCTCGGTCCGGCGGTCAAGGACAACTTCGCGTTCCTGGTGCCGATCCTGTTTTTTTTCGGCGCCTTGTCGAAACCCCGAATCCTGGCTTGGCTGATCATCGGCTATGGGCTGGCTTTCGGTCTCCGATTGGCGGTCGATGCCTGGCTTCACACTGCACAGGTGCACAACCTCGCCGCGGCATTCGCTCACGCGCGCAAGATTCCGGACTCGATTCATGACCTGCTTGACGGCCACGGTGAACTGACACTGCTAATGGCATTTGGGCCCTTTTGGTTGATAGCGGCGCTCGGGTTTTTCGGCGGCGCCGAGGCCCGCGCGACCTGGCTCGGCCGGCTCGATGCGCCGCTGCTATGGTGGCTGCCGCTGGTCTTCGCGCAGATGCTGCTGTCGGGAAATCTGTCGCGGATGGCCGTGCTCGCCTTTCCGACGATGGGGGCCGCGGTGACGCTGATCCTGTCAGCCCATCCGATCGCGGTGTCGCTGGTACGGGGAGTCGTTCGGAATTCGGCATTGGAGCCCGCACAAGGAGATTTCGGGGAATCGCAGCCTCTTGTTTCTTCACCACACGCGGATGCGGCTTCTCGGTGTCCCGCACAGAGATCCTGAGGGGAAAATCCTGATGAAATGGCGCCACGGATTTCTGGACCTGGTGGAACCGGTTCATCCGGTCGCCACCAGGGCAAGGCTGTTCATCGCCGCGATTGCTGTGCTGGCCTTGGTCGTGCGTCTGGTTCCGATGCTCAGCGCAATTACTTGGACGGACCTCGGCGGGGATTCCAGTTACTATATACAGCATGCGGACGGGCTGCGCGCGGGGTGTGGATACGCGTCGCTGGTGGGTAGCCATTGCGCGCCGCCCGACGCGTTCCGGCCTCCCGGGTATCCTCTGTTTCTGGCCCTGGCGCATGGCATTCCCGCCGTATTCGTAATCCAGTCGGTGTTGCAAGCCTTGGTATGCTGGCTGTTGGGTGAGTTCGTGGCGTCGTGGTGGGGAGCATCAGCCGGTGTCATAACCGCTGCGCTTCTAGCCACCGATGTTCCCTCGATCTTGCTCGCCTCGATGGTGATGACCGAGGCGCTGTTCCAGTCGCTGATTGCGCTCGCAATCCTGCTTGAAATGCGGTTGCTGATTCGTCCGCCGGAGCGATGGAAACCGGGGCTTGCGCTGCTAATCGGATTTTTCTTCGCTGTGGGTGCGATAGTCAGATCGAATGGCGCGCTGTTTGCCTTGGTCGGCGCCGC
>JBGPMT010000080.1:0-10713 GCA_041487135.1 Binataceae bacterium (SeqCode)
CCCGGCCGAAGGGTTCGTAAGAAGGATGCTAAACAGGGGGGCGCGCTGCACGTCATCCTTGCGGTCGTCCTCCCGGGCCTTCCGTCATCTCGACCAGAGCCGAGGGAGCGCCGAGAGCGAGGCGCAGCGGAGAGATCAACGCGGAGCGATTGTGCTGAAAAAAGGATCCTTCGCTTTGCGGCGATTCCTCGCCTTCGCTCCGCCTCCGCTCTGAATGACGGAGGGGGAGCGGCTTGGCAAAGCTGATGCGCAGTTACTCCGGTTTCCGTGCCGGGCTGGGGTTTAATTTCGACGCCGGACCGGAAACTGCATCGGGTTTGGTTTTGGAAATTGAATATTGCGGAACGGGCGCCCGGTGTCGGTCTCGCCCTGATGGGCGAGCGCGATTACGGCGATTCCGCGGCGGCGGGCGGCGCTGGCGACTTCGAGCGGGAAGACCCCGTTGCCGGCGATTAATCCGAGTTTACGCACTGCGGATAGGTTGGCACAAACCCGCCGCCCCGGAAACTTCGGGTTAAATCTCTTGCCCGGGTCATCTTTATTTTATTTAATCCCCTCGCCCGCGTCTGTTTTGATTCACCTGCGCGGCGCTGTCCCAGCGTCCTTGCGCGGTGCGGCACGCCTCGTGGTAAAAGCAGCCAACCGGATTTCCGCAGCCGGGCAGCCGATTGGCACGGCGATAGGCGGGGAGAGAAACGATGGCGGCATTGCTCCAGACCGACGGCAGCGTCGCGGCGCTGATCATCAGGGTGGCGCTCGGCGTGGTCATGTTCGCGCATGGCGCGATGATGGCGCTCGGATGCTTCGGCGGCCCCGGCCTGATGGTCGCCGCCCGTCAGCTCAAGCAGCAGGCCGGAGTGCCGGTCGCGGCCGGCGTATTTTTCACACTCGTGGAGTTGTTTGGCGCGCTCGCCCTCATCGTTGGCCTGCTCACGCGCCCGGCGGCGCTGGGCATCGCCGTTATCATGATCGGCGCCGCGCGTATCCACCTGCGCGACGGCTTCTTCATGAACTGGTTCGGCCAGAAAAGCGGCGAGGGTTACGAGTACTGCCTGCTCGCGCTGGCGATGGCGCTCTCGGCGATCATCACCGGCGCAGGCGCGCTCTCGCTCGACGGATTGCTGGCGCGCTCGCTCCTGGGTCAGTAGCGAATCGAGCCGGAAGGAGCCGCTTCGTTGCTGAACCGACCATCATCAGGGTTATTTGCAGGGTTATTTGCCGGACCCGGTGCCGCGCCCACTGCATATGTACAGGTATAATAGTTGTAAGTTTTTCGCTGCGGTAAGCTGGCCATGACCTGTGCACATCGCGGTTTTATTGGAGGGACACCATGGATGCCATCCCGTTCGTTCAGGAGCTGGAAGCCTTCAAGGCCGAGCGCCTTTCCCCGATCGTCAGAGCGGGCCGAACCTCGCTGGCCGGCGGCACGCCCGGCGACGCGAAGCAGATGCTGCAAATCGCGCTGGCCAACGAGATTAGCGTGAGCGAGCTGGCGGCGGCCTGGATGCCGAGCACGCCGGAGGTCGATGTGAAAATCGCTCTGGCCCGACAGGCCGGAGACGAGGCCGGGCACTTTCAGCTCGTCGCCGACCGGCTCTCCGCCCTTGGGTTCGACACAGCCGAGTTCCGGTCGCCGGTTGAGAACCCGCTCTTTCAGTACCTGAAGGGCCTTTCGACCACGGTGGAGCGAATCGCCGGGGGACTCTTCACCCTGGAGTCCATCGCCTACGCGGTCAACGAGAACTTCATGGCTTTCTGCGACCGGCAGGGCGATGCCGAGACGGTGCGAATCTACCGCGAGTACATTCAGCCGGACGAGCGCGCTCATCAGCAACTCGGTAATCGGCTGCTCGCCAAGTACGCGACCACGCCGGAGCGGCAGCGCGCCGCGCGGGAGGCGGTGGCCAAGGTGCTCGAGATCTCCGCTGCCGCGCGCGCGCAGGCCGCTGAGCGGATCGGTACCGCCTGCTTCCCGGGATGCTGAACCGCGACGACCCGCGGCGATCCGATCCGAGCGTGGCAGGCGCTATCAACCCTACACGCCCATCGAGTCGGCAAGGACTTGGGCCGGATGATCGCGCGGATTTACCGAGTCGTAAACGCGGGCGATCTTCCCCTGCTCGTCGATCAGGATGCTAATCCGCTTCGCATGGCCGGCATTCAGACTGTCACAGGCGCCGTAGGCCATCCCAAGCGAGCGCTCAGTATCGCACAAGAGCGGAAAGTTGAAATTGTACTTTTTGGCGAAGGCGGCGTTTTGTTCAACGGAGTTGAAGCTTGCCCCCAGCACTACGATGCGCTTGTCTTCGAAATAGCTCAGTTGGTCGCGGAACCCGCGACCCTCGATGGTTCAGCCAGGGGTATCGGCTTCGGGATAGAACCACAGCAGGACCTTGCGTCCGCGGAAGTCCTTGAGTGAGACTTGCCGGCCCTCATGGGTCATCAGGGTGAAATCGGGCGCCACTTCTCCTACGGTTAGCATCATCAGGATCCTCCCGGCAGTAATTTGCGGCTGCTCAATTGGATCATACCGCTAAGGCTCGCCGGCGTCACACTGCGCGAAAGATCGCCGCGGGCAATCCCGGCTGTGCAACGCCCCTTCACTCAGCCGAGCGATCCAGCCGCGGTGGCCGAAACTTTATTCCCGTTCGCGGCCGACGACCCCGCGTTTCGAGGCGGTGATGAAATCGATTACCCGGCGCACTTCGTTCACGCCGCCGTCCTCGGCCAGCGCCTCTTTGATGGCGTCCTCGCGCAGGAGGCCGGAATAGTAGAGCTTGCGGAAGGTGCGCTCGATGGCGCCGATGGTTTCGCGGTCGAAGCCGCGCCGCCTGAGCCCCACCGTGTTGACCCCCACCAGACGGGCGCGGTCGCCGGCGACCATCGAGTACGGCGGCACATCCTGCGAGACCTTGGCACCCGCCGCGACCATCGCATGGGCGCCGATGCGGGCGTACTGATGGATCCCGCACATCCCGGCCGCCACCACCCATTCTTCAAGCACGCAATGGCCGCCGAGCTCGGTCGAGTTGGCGATAATCGAATGGTCGCCGATCACGCAATCGTGCGCGATATGCACGTAGTTCATCAGCAGTACGCCGTTGCCGATGCGGGTGACCATGTGGCCGCGCTCGGTGCCGCGATGAATGGTGGTGAACTCGCGAATCGTGTTGTCGTCGCCGATCTCGACCCGCGAAGGTTCGCCGTGGAACTTCAAGTCCTGCGGCGGCGCGCCGATCGCGGCGTACTGAAAAATCCGGTTGCGCGCGCCGACCGTGGTGTGGCTCTGGATCACCGTGTAGGGGCCGATAACCGTCTCCGCGCCGATCTGGACCGCAGGGCCGATTACCACGCCCGGACCGATCTCGACCTCGTTATCGATTTCGGCCCCCGGGTCGATGATCGCGGTGGCATGAATCCGGGCGGCTATGGCAGTTGTCCCTCCACTTCCATGGCGGAGATTTCGCCCTCGGCCACCAGCTCGCCGTCGACCCGCGCCACCGCCGCCATCTTCCACAGTGGCGCGCGAAATTTGAGCAGCCGCACCTCCATCCGGAGCTGATCGCCGGGAATCACCTGGCGGCGGAAGCGCACCCGGTCAAGCCCGGTCAGCATCAGCAGCCGATTTTTCTCGCCCGCGCCGCCCGCGATACGCATCGCGAGCACGCCCGCCGACTGGGCCAGAGCCTCCACGATCAGCACGCCGGGCATCACCGGATGGCCCGGGAAGTGGCCCGTAAAGAAGGGCTCGTTGAAGGTGACGTTCTTGAGCGTGAGGGCGTGCTGGTCGTCGAGTTCCAGCACGCGGTCGACGAGCAGAAAGGGATAGCGATGCGGCAGCATCCGCATCAGCCGCCCGAGGTCAGGCAGTGTCGGATCAGCGTCCAAGGCCCTAACGCGAGATGGTCGAGCGTTTGCGGGTGGCTGCGGAGCCGAAGTCGGAGCTCTGCGGCCCGGCGCCCAAGTCGATCTCGTTGCCTCCGCCACCGCCGCCGGCGCGCGCCGCGCGGCTGGCGCCGGCCGGCGCCTGCTCGCCGAGCGATCCGGTCGGGACGTGCATCGCATCGTAGGTCCGGACCACTTCGTCGGTGATATCGATACCGGGCGCGCCCCACAGGATTCCGCCCTTTTCCATGACCATCGTGAAGCCGTCCTTCTCGCTGATATTCCGGACCACGGTGGCCAGGTCGCGGACGATCATGGCGGTCACCTCGTTATCCTTCCGTTGCAGCTCGTCCTGGGCGTTCTTGTAGTTCTGCTGGAAGTCGCGCAGCTTGGTGGCGTACTCGTCCTGCAGATTCTGGCGCTGGTCCGCACGCATCAGCGCGCCCTTCTTCTGCAATTGGTCCTGCAGCGACTGGACCTCGGCCTGCTGGCGTTTGAGCCGCCCGGTAACCTCATCGACCTTGCCGCGGATCTGGACCTTGGCCTGCTTGCCGGCGTTACACTCATTGAGCGCGCGCTGAATATCGACATAGGCGAGCTTGATTTCGGCCCGCGCGGGGACGGCGCCCACCATCGCGATAAGCACCATCAGAACGACCAGTCGCTGCCTCATGGCTACCTGCAATCCTCCACTCGGATTTGATTCAAAAGCTGCACCGCGGCGGCGCCGCAACCGGGCGCGCAGGCCGGCTCCTCTCGCTTCGGGCGACAATTAAAGCCTGTTTTGCCGGCCACGGCTACAGGGAGCCGGCACCGATGTCGAACACGATCTTCTGATCGTTGGGCCGCGGGTTCATCGGGAGCGCCAGGTCGGCGCTGATCGGGCCAAACGGCGAGCGCCAGAAAATCCCAAGTCCGACCGAGGCCTGCAGCGAGGTGAGCGGCCAGGCGGCGTGCAGCCGGTAGGCATTGCCGGCGTCGGTGAAGGCAAAGCCGCGGATGCCAAGCGCGCTGATCAGCGGGAAGCTTACCTGGTTGCTCAACAACAGCTCCTTGCTGCCGCCGACCGCGGAGACGTTGATCGGCTGGCCGAGCTGATTGTAGGTGACGACCTCGGGCCCGAGCGAATAGAGCTGGTAGCCGCGCACGTCACCCTCGCCGCCGGTGCCGCCCGGGAAGAAGCGCGCATAGAGCGGCAGCTCGCCGCCGCTGCCGCCCTGCAGGGAGGTGCCGATGCCGAAGGTCAGGCTCGGCGACTCGACCCACGAGCCCCAAACCGGGCTCTTCAGGAAGTTGAAGAAATAGCGGATATGGAAAGTGCTCCTGACGTACTTGCCGGTGCCGCCGAACCCGGCGAGATCGACGTTCAGGCTCTGGATCGAGCCAGTGCGCGGGTCGACCGGATTATCGACCGTAAAGCGCCGGATCGAGGGCGTCAGGATCGAGAGCGTGCGAAAACCCTTGTCGCGCAGGATTTCGAAGATGGTGAACGGCTGCAGTCCGGTGATCCCGACGCTCTCGAACTGGTAGCCGAGTCCGGCGTTCACGTTCCTGAGCGACAGCGGGCCGATCGCTTTGAGCCCGAGTTCGGTCAACGGATAATAGCTCTGGACCGAGAAGCCGGCCGTGGACTGGTTGAAGCTAATCAGGAAGCTCTTGTTGTCGAACAGCTGCAGCGATACCGCCAGCGGCATGTCCAGGAACCAGGGCTCGGTGTAGCTGATGCTGAAGTTCTGGAACAGGAAGCCGACCGCCGCATTGAGCATCAGCGACTCGCCGCCGCCGAACAGATTGGAGTCGCCGAGGGTGAAGTTGCCGAACAGCGACGAGGAGCTGTCGAAACCGCCGCCGAGCTGGAAGGAGGCGGTATTCGCCTCGGTGACGTTGACGTTGAGGTTGATGCGGTCGGGCTGCGCCGCCGGCTGGGTCGTAAGATGGGTCTGCGAGAAGTAGCCGAGCCGGTCCAGGCGCGCCTTGGACTCGCGGATCTTGTCGGCCGAGTAGGGCTCCTGCTCCTCGACCGTCAGCTCGCGCCGGATGACCTTGTCCGAGGTCTTGGTGTTGCCGCTGATATTGATCCGGTCGACCAGCACCTCGCGGCCCTGATTGATGGCGAAGCTGACTTCCACCGTATGGGTCGCGGGGTTGACCGCGGTATGCGGATCGACGGTGACGTAGGCGTAGCCCAGGCTCGAGGAATAATCCGACAGCGTCAGCACGTCGTGCTGCAGATGGGTGCCGCGGAAGGTCTCGCCCGACTTGATCGTGAGCTGCTTCTCGAGCTCCTTTGCGGGGAACTTGAGATTACCCTCGAAGGCGATCTTGCCGAACTTGTAGGTCGGCCCCTCGTCGACGTGAATCAGGATGGTCAGCGAATTGTCGTGGCGCTGGATGGCCGGCTGCGCGATGACGGCGTTGAGAAAGCCGTTGTCGTAATAGAAGGCGGTCAGGCGGTCGATGTCCGAGGCCAGCTTCTTGTTGTCGAGCATGCCGGTGCCGGTAAGCCAGCTCAGGAGGTTGTGCTCGCCGGTCTCGATCTCGCTGCGCAGGCGCCGGGACGGGAAATGGTCGTTGCCGGTGAACTTGATGTCGGTGACGCGGACCAGCGCTCCCTCGGTAACGTTGAACACCACCGCCACGGTGTTGCCGGAGCGCGCAATCTCGTCGGCAACGATTTTGGCGTCGAGATAGCCCTTGCTCTCGTACACATGGTTGAGGCCCTCGACGGTCGCCTGCACGCGCCCGGGATCGAGTATCGAGCCCGGATGGACCTTGAGGGCCGAGACGACCTTGTCGTCGGTCGGCTCGATCGCCTTCATCCCCTTGAGCTGGACATCGGCCACCATCGGCTGTTCCTCGACCCGGTAGACCAGCACGGTGCGCCCGGCCCGGTTCTGAAGTTCCGCGTTGGCGCGGCGGAAGAAGCCCATCCGGTAGATGGCCTTGACGTCCTGGTCGACGGTGGCGGGATTGAGCGGCTGGCCGGGCTGCGAGGTGATGTGGACGCGGATGGCGTCTTCGGCGACGCGCTGATTGCCGACCACCTCGACCGCCGCGACCGTCGGACCGCCGGGCTGCGCCCACGCCGCAGAGCGGCCGGCGAGGAGGGCGGCGGTGGCCAACACAACCCAAAGCAGTTTGCGTAGAATGATAGCGCCCCTCGGGAACTCGCTGGAGATTTCCGACCTCACCAATCAACACCCACCAGGAAAGCGGCGACCAAGCTAACCAATCACGCCAGCCATGTAAACAAAAATGCCCTGCAAGCAATGCACAGCACGACGATGTGGTGTCGGATCGATTCGCGATCGCAGCGGGCAGCCCGGCGGCGCTCAACGGATCCGTTCTTCGAACAGCCGTCCGTCGCGCAGCCGCAGCATCCGGCCCATCACCTGGGTCAGGCGCTCGTTGTGGGTCGCGACCACCAGCGTGACCCCGAGTTCGCGATTGAGCTTCGTGAAGAGCTGATGGACTTCGTCGGCGGTCTGCGGATCGAGGTTGCCGGTCGGTTCGTCGGCCAACACCAGGCGCGGCCTCATGACCACCGCCCGCGCCACCGCCACGCGCTGCTGCTCGCCGCCCGAGAGTTCGGCGGGCCGGCGCTCGAACTTGTCACCGAGCCCGACCAGCGCCAGCATCTCGGCGGCGCGGGCGCGAATCTCGCGCTCCGCCATCCGCGCGATCATTCCCGGCATCATCACGTTCTCGAGCGCCGTGAAATCGGCCAGCAGGTAATGGAACTGGAAAACGAAGCCCAGCATCCGGTTGCGAAAGCGGGCCAGCGCGGCGGGCGCGAGCGCGAACAGGTCCTGGCCCTCGAAATAAACCTTGCCGCCGCTCGGCGTCTCGAGACTGCCGAGCACATGCAGCAGCGTCGATTTTCCGACTCCCGACTGACCGACGATCGCGATCCGTTCGCCCGCGCCGGCCTCGAAATCGAGCCCGCGCAGCACGCGGATTTCGCGATCCGCGTCGTAAAAGTTCTTGCTCAGCCGCTCGGCTCGGAGCAGCACCGGGGCCGGCGCCGGCGCGGCGCTCGCGCCGTCACTCATAGCGGATGACCTCGACCGGCCTGAGCAGGCTGGCCTTGAGGGCGGGGTAGGCCGCCGCGATCAGCGACAGCGCCACGGTCGCGATCGCCACGCTCACGAAGTTGCCCGCATAAAGGCGCATCGGCAGCGTACTGACCATAAAGACATCGGAGGGTAGATGGATCAGGCCGTAGCGGCCGATCAGGAAGGCTACGATGAAGCCCGCGCCGACGCCCAGCAGCGTGCCGCCACCGCCCAGGATGGCGCCCTCGCACAGGAAGATCGACGCGATCGAACGCCCCCGCGCGCCCATCGCCTGCAGAATCGCGATCTCCTTGCGCCGCTCCATCGCCACCATCACCAGCGTCGCCACGATATTGAAGGCGGCCACCAGCACCATTAGCAGCAAGACCACGAAATAGGTGAGCTTCTCGAGCTTCAGCGCCGCGAACAGCGGCGCCTCGGTCTCGGTCCAGTTGCGGACCGTGAAGCCCGGCCCGGCGAGCTCGGCGATGCGCCGCGCGATCGCGGGCGCCTCGAAAATGTTGCCGACCCGCACTTCGAGCCCGCTCTCCAAATTGGGTTCATCGGCGAGCAGGGCCCGCCCCTGCTTGAGGCCGACGAAGATCAGCGCCGAGTCGAACTGATAGAGGCCCGAGTAGAACAGGCCGCCGACCACGAAGCGTTTGAGCCGCGGCGCGCCGACCCGGCTCAAGCTCGCGGGCGAGACGATGGTCACGATCTCGCCGGGCGCCAGCCCCAGGTCGAAGGCCAGCGTCTTGCCGATGATCGCGCCCGGGAGATCGACCTGGCGCTTGACGCCGCGATCGGTCACGGTCACCGGGTGCAAGCTCTCGAGCGCCGAGAGCTTTCCGCTCACCAGCGTTTTCTGCAGCTCCGCGAGCATCCCGGTATGCTCGCCCACCACGCCGCGAAGCTCACCGCCCGAGACGAAACCGGGTGCGCCGGTGCTGCTGTTCGAGACCACCATGACCTGCGAAGTAACGTATGGCGCGACCGCGGCCACCCCGCCGAGCGCGCCGATCCGGCGCGCGATCTGATCGGGGTTCCACAGCCCCATATCGCTCTTTTCGATCGTGATATGGGGCGTGAAGGCGAGCAGACGCTCGCGCAAAACTTCCTGGAACCCGCTCATCATCGCCAGCGTTACAGTCAGCACGAAGCTGCCCAGAGCCACCCCGGCCAGCGAGATAATCGCGATCAATGAAACAAAACGTTCACGCCGCCGGGCGCGCAGGTAGCGCAGCCCTATAAGGTATTCAAAACGCATCGCTTCTCAGGTCAGGGAACCGCGCTTCGAATGAATACTCGCCGACGGTCGCCGGCATTGCAACGGGAGAAGGTTGCATTGAGCGCCATCGCTTCGTATAAACGAGGCACTCCGGCCAGAGGGTGTGTCGATGAAATCAATATTCGTTTCGGTGCTTGCCGCGGTGCTGGTGCTGGGGTTGTGGATGGCCCGCGCGCAGGCAACTGACGACGATGCCTCCGGTGCCGGCGGCGACTCGGCCGCGGCCACCAGCGACGGGTCCGCGGATGGAACCGCCGCCGACGATGCGGCCGCCGATGGATCGGCCGACGATGGTTCGGCGGCCACCGCAGACGGCTCCGGCGCCGCCACCATGACCGCCGAGGCGCCGTCCGTGCCGATCGCCTCCTCGTCCGACTCTTCTCCGGTCGAAAGGCAGGCGATGATCACGATGAACTTCCAGGACGTGGATATCCCGGTCCTCGCCAAGTTCATCAGCGAGATCACGGGCCGCAACTTCGTGGTCGATGAGAGCGTGCGCGGCAAGGTCAGCATCATCTCGCCGACCAGGGTGACGCCCGCGCAGGCCTATTCGATCTTCCAGTCGGTGCTGCAGGTCAAGGGCTTCACCACCGTCCAGGCCGGCCCGGTAATCAAGATCGTGCCGGCGCGCGATGTCCGCGGCACGGCCCCGCTGACCACTTCCTTCCAGCCCGGCAGCGATCACGGCGATGCCTACGTGACCCGGATGATCAAGCTCAGAAATATTGAGGCGTCCGCGGTCGTCACGGTCATCCAGCCGATGGTCTCGCATGACGGGCTGATAGCCGCCTTTCCCGAGGACAATACGCTGATCGTCACCGACAACGCCTACAACGTCGAACGCCTGCTCAAGATTATCGGCAGCCTCGATGTGCAGGGCCTGAAACAGAACGTCGAGGTGATTCCGCTCAAGCTCGCCTTCGCCGGCCAGTTGGCCCCCGAGATCGAGCAGGTCGTCGGCAACAAGAGCGGCGGCCCCAGCAGCGGCCTGATGCGCCGGCCGGGCTTCGGCGTGGTGGCGCCCTCCGCGCAGTCCTCGGGAACCGAATTCAAGATCATCCCCGACGAGCGGACCAACTCGCTGGTCGTGCTGGCCGGACCGCTCCAGATGCGCCAGATCAAGGAACTGGTGAGTAAGCTCGATATCCGTCCGCCCAATGAGACCGCCAAGATCCACGTCTATCATCTTAAGAACGCGCAGGCGCTCGAGATGGTCCAGGTGCTCGGCGGATTGCTCGGCGGCTCCGGTCCCAGCCAGCTTTCGCCGCAAAGCGGACGCGGCTCGCTCGGCCGCGGCAGCGCGCTTGGGATGTTCAGCGGCGGCAGCTTCGGCAGCGGCTTCGGCGGCGGGCTCGCCTCGGGCGGCGGCTACGGCGGTGGCGGCGGCTATGGCGGCGGGGGCGGCTACGGCGGCGGGGGCGGCTCGATGGGCGGCGGCATGGGCGGCGGCGGCATGGGGGGATCGCCGCTTTCCAATCGCGGCAG
>JBGPMT010000081.1:0-10667 GCA_041487135.1 Binataceae bacterium (SeqCode)
AACGCAACCTGCACCACCGATGCTGGTTTTGTACACGCTACCGCCACCCATGGCGGCGGGGCGACGGGCAGCGATACTGCTACCCCGATCTGCAATCCCAACGGCGGGACTGCGAAAGTCCGCAGCAGCAGCGGAAATTGCGGCTAGAGTGCAGGCGCCGCTCGGGAACGGAAAGTAACACAACTCCTGCCTCGAGCGACCGGTGCTTCGTAACCGGCGAATGTCGGGAGGCAGATAGTCCGCGCTAAGCTAGCAACGGGCGTTCACAGGCGCGCGGCGGGCGGCGCTCGCAAATTTGCCTCGCCCGGGTTTTCCGCATAAAAAGGGCCGCGATGGACCTGTCGGTCGTCCTGCCGGTGGTGAACGAGCGCGACAACCTGCGCGAGCTCATCCCACAACTCAATACGCTGGCCAAACGGCTGCATCTGACCCACGAGGTGATCGTGGTCGACGGCGGCTCGACCGACGGCACGCAGGCGACGGCCGCCGAACTGGGAGCCAAGGTCGTGCAGGAGCGGCGGCGCGGATACGCCGGGGCGCTCGAAACCGGCTTCGACGAGGCGCGCGGCGAATATGTGCTGACGCTCGACGCCGACATGTCGCATGACCCGGACTTCGTCGCCAAGATGTGGCGGGCGCGCGAGCGCAGCGATATCGTGATCGCCTCGCGCTACGTGCACGGCGGGGTGGCCTACACCTCGCTGCTGCGCAATCTTTCGAGCCGCCTGCTCAATCGCGTACTGCGCCGCGTGCTCTCGATGCCGGTGCGGGACCTTTCCAGCGGCTTTCGTCTCTACCGGCGCGCGGCGCTGCAGGATCTGCACCTCGCGGGGCGCAACTTCGAGGCCCTCGAGGAGATCCTGGTGACCGCCTACAACCGCGGCTTCAGTGTCGCCGAAGTGCCGTTCACCTATTTCCCGCGCGGCGCCGGGCGATCGCACGCGCGGCTGATCCGTTTCGGCTTGGACCTGGCGCGCTCGGCCGTGCAGCTCTGGAAGCTGCGCAACTCGCTGGCCGCGGCGGATTACGAAGAGCGCGCCTTCTACAGCGTCATCCCGATCCAGCGCTTTTGGCATCGCCGCCGCCATCACATCATCACGCGCTGGGCCCGCGGCTCGCATCGGGTGCTCGACATCGGATGCGGTTCCAGCATCGATACGCAGAGCCTCAACTACGCAATCGGGATGGACCTCAGTCTGGAGAAGATGCGCTTCATGCGCCGCTACGCCATCCCGGTGGTCCAGGGGTCGGCCTTCGCACTGCCGTTTCGCGATCAGAGCTTCGATTGCGTGGTCTGCTCGGAGGTGATCGAGCACGTGCGCTTCGACGACGCCCTGTTCAACGAGATGAGCCGGGTACTGATGCCGGGCGGTACGCTGGTGATCGGCACGCCCGACTATGCGCGGGTTGAATGGCGGGCGATCGAGTGGCTTTACCGGGCGCTGGCGCCGAGCGGCTACCAGGACGTCCATCTGATGCACTACACGCGCGAGAGCCTGGGGGGGATTCTGGTTCGGCACGGCTTTGTTCACGAACAGGACCGGTACATCGCGCGCGCCGAATTGATCATGCGCTGGAGCAAGCCGGCGCAGGCCGCGGCCGCCGCAACCCCGGCCCGCACCGCCGGGGCCGCCTAGCACGCCGCCCGCGGCCGCTATTGCGCCGAGCGCGGCAAGCCGCATTAATCTCCGGTCGTGGCCTCCTTCCTCGCGTTCGCCGAAGTATGCCAGGCGCTCAGCCAGACGCAGAGCCGACTCCAGATGGCGGAGCTGGTCGGCGATTTTCTGGCCACGCTGGACCCCGCCGAAGCGGTAATCGCAGCGCGCTTCACGGTCGGGCGCGCGGTCGCGCAGGGTGATGAGAGCCGGCTCAAGGTCAGCGGCCGCGCGATCTGGAAGATCGTGGCCGAGATGACCGGCGCGGCCGACCAGGGCGAGGAGATCTTCGCGGCGGCAACCGACTTCGGCGAGGCGATCGAGATCGCGATGCGCCTGCGCGGGAACGAGCCGGAGCCCACCCTGACGATCGCCGAGGCCGACCGGCGCTTCACCGCGATCGCCGCGATCGAAGGCCGCCAGTCGCGCACCCGCAAGCTTGGCGCGCTGCGCGAGCTGCTCGCGCTTGCGACCTCGCTCGAAGCGAAGTATCTCGCCAAGATTCTGATCCGCGAGATGCGCCACGGCGTGAGCGAGGGCCTGATGCTCGAAGCGATCGCAAAGATGGCTTCGCGGCCGGTCGCGGAAGTCCGCCGGCTGCATATGCTGGAGGGCGACCTCGGCCGCGTGGTTGGAATCCTGCGCGGCGGCGCGGCGCCAACCGCGGCCGAACGGCGCGAGAGCGCCCGCCCGCTCAAGCCGATGCTCGCGCATCCGGCCCGCGATGTCGCCGAGGCCTTCGCCGCGCTGGGGCCGGGGCTCGCGCTCGAACACAAGCTCGACGGCGCGCGCGTCCAGATACATTGCCTGCGCGACGGCGTGCGGATCTTCTCGCGGCGCCTCAACGAGATCACGCCGAGCCTACCCGAGGTGGCGGCGGCGGCCGGCCCGCTCCAGGAACGCGGCGTGATTCTCGATGGCGAGGTCATTGCGGTCGATGCCGGGGGCCGGCCGCTGGCCTTCCAGGAGCTGATGCGCCGCTTCCGGCGAATCCGCGAGGTCGAGCGCCTGCAAACCGAGCAGCCGGTGAAACTGTTCCTGTTCGATCTGCTCGCGCTCGACGGCGCGCTGCTTATCGACCGTCCGTACGCGGAGCGCTTCGAGCGGCTGAGCGAGGTCGCCGCGGGCGCCGGCCTCGAACTCGTCGGGCGCATCGTGCCGGCCTCGCTCGCGGAGGGCGAGCGCTTTTTCGAAGCGGCGCTCGCCGCCGGCCATGAAGGCGTGATGGCGAAGTCGCTTGCCAGCCCTTACACGCCCGGCGTGCGCGGACGCGGATGGCTCAAGATCAAGCGGGCGAAGACGCTCGACCTGGTGATCGTCGCCGCCGAGTGGGGCTACGGACGGCGGCACGGATGGCTATCGAATTACCATCTCGCAGCCCGCGAGGAGCAGACCGGCCGCTTCGCCGAAGTCGGCAAGACCTTCAAGGGATTGACCGATGAGCAGTTCCGCGATCTCACCGATCGATTGCTGGCACTCAAGATCGATGAAGCGTCCGGCATCGTCGCAGTGCGGCCGGAACTGGTGGTCGAGGTCGCCTACAGCGATATCCAGCGCAGCCCGCAGTACGCGGACGGGATGGCGCTGCGCTTCGCGCGCATCCTCAGAATCCGCAACGACAAGAGCGCCGAGGAGGCCGATACCCTCGAGACGCTCAGGCGCGAGTTCGAGCGCCAGCTCGTCAGACCTCTGTAAGAGCGGGCTTCAGTAGGTCAGCCGCCGGACCAGCGCCTCGGCGATCAGCAGGAGCATCGCGGCGACGACGAAGTATGCGCTGAGCGAGACCCGATGCTCGAAGGTCGGGCGGCTCATCCCAACCTCGGCGGGCGAGGGATTCAGATGGCCGCCGGTGGCGGTCGCCAGGGTCTCGAGCAGACCGTAGTTGGGCTCGGGCCGCGGCAGTTCAGCGGTCACCGCGCGACTGACCGCATAGGCCAGCGGCGGCAGCGCCTGCGCCTTCGCGCCGAGCGATTTGAGCGCGATGTTGTAGATTCCCGGGTGCGCCGCCTCGACGCTCCCGGCAAGCTCGCCCGGCACGTTCTGAGTCAGCAGCGCCTGGAGCTTGCTGCCGTCGGGCCGCGTGACGGTCGCGGTCAGCATGTCGGGCGTGCGATGGCCCGGCGCGGTGTCGTAATCGACCAGCCGGATATTGATGCGGCCGTTGTCGTAGCCCAGCGCGGCGGCGAACTGCTGCTCGGTGGGCGGGACCGGCGGCGTCATCCAGCCGAGCAGCCGATCCCACAGCGGCACGAAGAAATTATTGCGGACCCATGAACCGGACCAGCGCCCGCTCGCGTCGGTCGTGATCGCCATCGCCTTGCCCGCGCCATAGCGCCAGCTCGCGATCAGCGGCTCCTGGCTGCCCTGGCGCTCGACATAGAGGCTTAGCGTGGCGCGCGGCTTGAGCTGGGTCGAGACGAAGCCCTGGATCGGCGGCAACTGCCGGGCGGCGAGGTCCTTGAGCACCGGATCGGGACGCACGCCGCGCGGGATGAACTGCTTCTCGACCATCGTGACCTCGCCGCCATGCTGCTTGACGTCGGTCAGGAAGATGCGCGGCAGGCTCGCGGCGCTGTCGGTCTGGTAGAAGCCGCCGCCGCCGTAGCGGCTGATGGCCTGCAGGAGCTGCACGTTGGCCTCGGTGCCGACCGCGATGGTCGAGATCGTGATGCCGCCGTCGTGATGCATGCTCGCGACGAGATCGTAGTACATCACGGCGCTGCCGCCGGTCTCGCCGTCGGTCAGGATGACGACGTGGCGGGTCGAGGCGGCGCTGGCGGCGAGCATGCGCTGCGATTCCTCCATCGCCGGCAGCAGGTAGGTGGTACCCTGCGCGCGCAGCCGATCGATCATCTGGTTGAAGTAGGGACGCGCGTGGCTCAGCACTTCGAGCGGGACGATCACGAACGGCTGCGAGTCGAACCCGATCACCGCGATCAGGTCGTTGTCGCTCATCGTCTTGAGCACCGTGCGCGCGGCCGCCTTGGCGTACTCGAGCTTGTCCTGGCGGCCCATCGAGCCGGATTTATCGATAATCAGGACCAGGGCGCGCTGGCGTTGGTGATGCTGCGGCGGCTTCATGATCACCGGCATCGCCTCGGCCACCGGGCTGCCCTCGTAGCCGCCCAGCCCGAAGCTCTGGTCGCCGCCGATCATCGCCAGCGAGCCGCCGCCCGAGACGTAACGCACCAGCGCCTGCTGGACCGCGTTCGTAAGCCGCGCGCGCGGCACGTTGTTCAGCAGGATCGCCTCGTAGTCCTTGAAATTGGTGTTGGCGTACTGGCCGGAAGCAAGCACCACGACCTCGGGCTCCAGCCCCATCCGCTTGACGACGGTTTCGAGGTAGCGCGCATCGCGCGTGCTGTCGGTCAGGATCAGCACCTTGTGGCGCGCGCCGATTCCGACGAAGCCCTGTTCGGAGTCGTTCTCCTCGTAGCGATCAAGCGCATGGTTGCCCGGCTTGAAGATCGCGCGATACGCGACCAGCCCCGACTTGCTCGGCGCGACGCTGAAATCGAACCGCGCCTGACCCGGCGCGAGCGCGACGGCGCGCTGCTGCAGGAGCTTGTTGTCCTCGTAGAGGAAGATTGTGCCCGGGACCGGCGCGCCGCCCAGATTGGTGAGCGTGACGCCCAGCGCGAACGGCGCCGCCTTGGCCATCGCGGGCGGCAGGCTGAGCTCGGTCATCGCGACGTCGGGGACCTTGCCGGCGCCCGGCGGCGTGAAGATATCGAGCTTGATGTGCGCGGCGTTGAGCGCGCCGATCGCATGCGTGGCGTCGCCGCGATTCTCCCATCCGTCGGTAATCAGCACGACGCGGCCGTTGCGCACCGCGGGATCGGCGGCCAGCCGATCGAGCGCGCTCTCGAAGTTGGTCGCGCCGGGACTACATCCTCTGCATGGCGTCGCTTTTGAGAGATCGGCGATCACTTCGCCGGCATTTACCGCGGCGGGCTCGGCGCCGAAGATCCAGGCGGGGTCGCCCGGCGCCAGCTTGAATCCGTCGCCCAGCAGGCTGGCGCTCCAGCCGCGCATCGCGTCCGTCATGCTGGCCGACATGTCGACCATCACCGGGCGCGTCTTGCCGATCGAATGGGTCACGGTTGCGGGATCGGCGAGCGCGATGACGAACAGTGCCAGCACGATCGCGCGAAGCAGCGGGCCGGGGCTCCGGCGAATCGTCCCAATCCGCAGCAGCGACCAGATCAGCACCGCGCCGGCCGCGAGCAGCAGATAGAAGGCGGCGGGATGCGCGAACTGGAGATTCTCCAGGTACGGCTTAAGGCTTTCCGGCACGAGAGAGGGTGGAAGCTTCATGGCATCGCCGGCATCAGCGCGCGGCGGCGCCGGTAGACGACCACCGCCTCGAGCATCGCGAGCGCGAGGATCGTACCAAGCAGATCCCGGGTGAGCGGAGCCTTCTCGACCGAGAGGGTCTGCTCGGCTCCGGCGCCGCCGGCGGCCTCGAGATGGAGCGCCGGGGCGTGGGCCAGGTCCGAGACGCCGAGATTATCGAGATTCACCGCCCGGAGATTCTTCTCGCCGCCCGCGCCGATAAGTTGATAGACGCCCTGGGCGGCCGTATCGGTGAAGACCGTCCCGGCTTCCACGCTGACCCGGCTTCCCGACGGCAGCACGATGCGCTCGATCCCCGCCGGCACCTGCCACGGCTGGCCGGTGCGGAAGCCGCCGCTGTCGGAGCCGAGCCCGGCCAGGTAGCTCAGCATGTTAAGCGTCAGGATCGACATCGGCAGGTTCTGCCGGCCAAGGTACGGGAAGGGATTGAAGCCGGTCGCGACGAAGCGATGGCCGGCGCGCAGCCCGCGCATCACCAGTCCTCCCGACGGACCGGTCGCCACCCGCTTCATCCACGGATGGACCCCGAAGAACTCACCGACGCGCGGATTCAGCAGACGAAAGTTGACCGCGTCGGTCAGCGGGTCGGTGGTATTCCAGCCGGTGATCGAGATACGCGAGGCGGGCAGGATCGCGAAGTCGAACACCGGGTCGCCCGGCGGCGGCATCACCAGCAGCGTGTTGACGCTGGGCAGCTCCTTGGGCACGCCGTACTCGAAAATCGCGACGTCGGCGCTGGCCAGGTCTTCGGGCATATAGGCGTCGGGCTTGCGCGTGGTGAGCTTCACGCCGGGAAGCCGGTTGAGTCCATTCGCGTCGCCCGGCGCCGGGCTGACGAACAACACCGCTATCGCCCGGACCGCGCCGGCCGTCGCCCATGCCGTGTTGTCGAGCGCGAAGCCGTCGGCCGGTTCGAGTTGAGCCTTGTAGATCTCGGCCAGCCGCAGCGACGGAAAGTCGAGCGCACCGATTTCGCCGGATGCCAGATGCGTCTGCGCCCGGGCCAGGGTGGTTTTCCCGGCGCTGACCGTGACGGTAAAGGTCTGCGGCGCGGGGCCGAAATTCGCGACCGCCACATGGCCATGCAACGTCGGCGAGCCGAACGTCTCGCGGCGCAGCGTGAAAGTGCCGAGCGCCGCATTCGCGACCGGCGTATCGAACGGCTGCGCGACCAGGCGCGGCGGCGCCGGCGGCGCCACCGAATAGGCGCCCGCGTAATAGACCCCGTTGAGACGCGGATCGGCGAGCAGCCCGGTCATCAGATCCTTGAGCGCGCCAGCATCGGCCGGGGCGTCGTTGACCTCGACCGAGTTGAGCGCGCGGCGCGCCGCGGCGAAGGAGCTGAACGACGCGGCCATCTGATGCGGTTGCGGCGCGGTCACGTAAACCGTCAGATGGGCCGCGAAATGCTGTCCGCCCAGCAGCTCCCTGAGATGTGCCACGGCGGTGGCGAAGCGCGTCGACCCATCGGGGGTCCGCGCCTGCATCGCCGCCGAGTTATCGATCACCACCGCGAAATTCTGGTTGCGATGGACCACGTAGGGCCCGGCTGCGGCGAGCACGGCCAGACAGAGGATCAGGAGCTCGACGAAGAACAGCCAGTCCAGCCGCGGCCATCCGCCGAAGAGTTTGCTGCGCGTGGCACCGAGCGCCCGGTAGGCCAGCACGCTCGAAATCCGCACGCGGCGCGGCCGCTCGCGCGTGAGATAAGCGACCAGCAGGAGCGGCGTCAGTGCGAACAGCGCCAGCGCGCCCGGATAAAAGAATCCCATCGGCGGCACTTCAATGAACCAGGCCCAGCTCGGTCACCGCGCGCAGGAAGAAATCGTGGAAATTCGCGCCGGTGACATACAACACGTAATGCAGCCCGCTGCGAAAGCAGAAAGTCTTTATCTCGCGCGACAGGCGCAGCATGGTCTGATGATGCCGCTCGCGTTCGCGCGCGCCGACCGAGACCCGCACCGCCTCGCCGGTTTCCGAATCGACCAGCTCGACGTCGCCCTCGAGCCCCGAGCCGTCGAGCTCGCCGCCGCCGAGGATCTGCACCGCGGTCACGTCCATGTTGGCCGCGGTGAAGAGCCCCAGCCCGCGCGTCACCGAGTTGGTCATCATCAGGTAGTCCGAAATCAGGAAGACCTTGCCGGCGCGCCGGATGGTAAGCAGCTGGCCGGCCAGCGCGTGCGCCAGATCGAGCTCGCCCGCGGGCCTGACTGCCGCCAGATAGCGCGCGAGGTCGACGATCCGATGTCGCCCGAGCACCAGCGCTGGCGCCGCGGTTGGTGCGCCGCTTCCCGCCAGCACGCGAATCATCACGCGGTCGCCCGAGGAGAGCGCGACGTAGGCCAAAGCGAGCGCAGTCGCGATCGCCATCTCGAACTTGCGATCGGCCGCCGGCAGGCCCATCGAGGCGCTCGCGTCGACGAAAATATAAGTCAGGAGGTCTTCCTCCTCCGCGAACAGCTTGATGTAGAGCTTGTCGGTGCGACCGTAGAGTCCCCAGTCGATGAAACGGAAATCGTCACCCAGCGAGTAGTGGCGGTAGTCGTTGAACTCGAGCGAGGAGCCGCGGCGGGGCGACAGATGGCCGCCCTTGCCGAGCCCCGCATACTCGCGCCGGGTCTTGATGCGCAGTTGCTCGAGACGGGCGAGAAACTCGGAGCTGAATTCCTGCGGCAGTCCGAGCATCGGTTACGCGCGCGGCCGTTTGACGCGTTTCATCACCTGTTCGAGGATCGACTCGGTGCTGATGTTCTCGGCCTCGGCCTCGAAATTGCGCAACAGGCGATGGCGCAGCGAGGGAATGACCGCATCGTCGATATCGTCGTAGGAAACGCTGACCCGGCCGTCGAGCAGCGCGCTGACCTTGCCGCACAGGATGATGGCCTGCAGGCCGCGTGGGCTGGGGCCGAAGCGCAGGTACTGCGAGACTTCGGGGACCGCGCCGGGACCGCTCGGCGTGCAGGCGGAGATAATCGCGATCGCGTAGCGCTCCATCGGCTCGGCGACGATCACTTCGCGCACCAGGGTCTTGAGCGTTTCGATCTGCTTGGCCGCAAGCGACGCTTCGAAGATCGAGTGCGTAACCGGTATCTGCGTGCCGGTGGTGCGCTTCATGATCTCGCGCAACTCCTCGGGCTTGGGCGAGGTCATCACGACCTTGAACAGGAAGCGGTCCATCTGCGCCTCGGGCAGCGGATAGGTGCCCTCGAGCTCGATCGGATTCTGCGTGGCCAGCACGATAAACGGCACGTCGAGCTTGTAGGTCTCGCCGAACACCGTGACCTGGTGCTCCTCCATCGCTTCCAGCACGGCCGACTGGGTCTTGGGCGTGGCGCGGTTGATTTCATCGCCCAGGATCATGTGGGCGAAGATCGGCCCGGGCCTGAAGCTGAACTCGCGCCGGCCGTTGCTCTCGGTCAACACCTGCGTGCCGATAATGTCCGAGGGCATCAGGTCGGGCGTGAACTGGATGCGTTTGAAGCTGATCCCGAGCACGTCGGCCGCGGTCTTGATCATCAGCGTCTTGCCCAGTCCCGGTACGCCTTCGACCAGCACGTGGCCGCCGCTGAAGAGCGCGGTCAGCATCTTGCGAATCACCTGCTCGTGGCCGACGATTACGCGGCTGACCTCGGCTTCCGCGCGGCTGAAGGTCTTGCGGAACTCAGCGACGCGCGCGTCGGGGGACATCTGTGGAGCGGCTCCCATCCCTTCTCCTTCCTGGCTATCGAATCAGGTCGCGATAACGGGGCGGCACCAGTTGCTGCTCGTTGGGGGCGACCTCCAGGGGATGACTCTCATTGAGCGGTACGTTGACGTAGGGGGTTGTCGCGTGCGGACCGCTGGTGTCAAGCATCAGCTTCCCGCCCTTGGCAGACGCGATCGCCTCCGGCAGACGGAACAGCACATAGCGCGCGTCGTGGATCGCGAGCGCCGGGCCATGTTCGCCCGGCTGGTAGAAATGCTCGTAGGCGACCGGCGCCGGGAACTCCCCGAGATGGGTATCGCCCTGCGTGCCGCCCGGCGTGGTGCCATGCTTGTCGCCGGGCTTCGGTCCGTTCGGCTTGTGATCGGCGCTGCCGCCCGGCTGATTCACTTTGTTGTTGCCTTTGCCCGGCTGGTCGGCTGAGGCGAGGCGCTGATCGCCGGTCTTGTCGGGCTTGAACCCACTGCCTTTGTCCTTGCCGCCGGGCTGATTCCTGGGGCCGGGCTTCTTCGCGTGGTCGGCCTGGATCTGGGCCTGCGCCTTGGCGATCTGATCCTGCAGTTCGGCGAGTTGCTGGTTGGTCTTCTGGTTCTGGTCTTTTTTCTGGTTCGCGTTTGCGTCCTGCTTCGAGTTCTGGTCGTTACCCGGACCCTTGCCGGTGCCGCTTCCTGAGCCGTGGCCGGCGCCCTGGCTCTTGCCGCCGCCACCGTTGCCATTGCCCTCGGCGTTTTTCGCCTCGCCCTTGCCGGTACCGCTGCCGCTGGCCGACTTGCCACTCTGGTTTTGCGCGGACTGGTTCTTGGGCGTCTTGCCGGGCGGCGGTTGCTTTGCTTCGCGCGGTTGCTGCTGCTGTTTGAGCTGATTGGTGAGATCGGCGAGCTGCTGGAGCTTTTGCTCGGGTGGCAGTTCGGAGGTTTCGACGCGCTCGGCCGCGGCGATAATCTCCTGCGCGG
>JBGPMT010000082.1:0-10625 GCA_041487135.1 Binataceae bacterium (SeqCode)
CGGTCTTCCTCCGCCGATCGGTAAGCGCTTTAGCTACACCGCCCTCCGGCACCTGCTTCATCGCCCGGTCGCCGGACGAGCGTTCAGTCGAAAGCCGAGTTCATGATCGAACCGCGTGATTCCAAAGTCAAAGCCTCGCTCTCGAGGCCGGGATCCGGCGGAATCGAAGCGCGATCGAGCGCCGCCGTTGCGACCGCCTGCCACCTCTTTTCGCGGGACACGGGGCGTCAGAAATGTCAAGCTCAGACCCATCCGATAATAACCGGTCATGTTATTGCCCGGTCCCAATCCGAAGGGTAATAGTGTTGACGTTCGAGCCGATTGGGACGGTCGAATGACGCCGCACGGATGGGCACGGGGACGAGGGGGGCTGTAACTATCCCCGTGACAGACAGTGCGCTTTGACCATCGAGCCGCTTGGGGCGGGGGACGCGGAAGATGGGCGGGGGGAGCCAGACCGGCTGGTGGATTGGGTGAGAAGAGCCGAGCTACATGCCACAGGCTGGCGCGGGCATTTTCGCTCTTCAGAGGGACGGAGACTCCTTCCGCCCGTGCCGCCGATTTGACCCTGTAGCCCGCGCCGTCTGGACCGGCGCTCGAACGCTCGCACTTTCAATTAACTCGCTTTCGATCTCGGTTCGTTCAACCCTTGGCGACCATCGGGCCGGACGCATAATTGCGCCCGGCGGCGCCCGGACCCTTGCGTCCGGGCCGTGCGCCCTCGGCAGGCCGCCATTTTTGCGCATTGGGAGAGTCACATTTGCGCAGCGGACATCTGGGTTACAGAAAGGCACACGCGTCGCGTCCCTCCCTCGATACCAGGCCGGCGGCCTGGCGAGGGCTGATTAAACCGCTGACCCCCGTCTCGCCGCTGTCCGGTTCGGCGGCGCGAGTCCTGATCGGCGGCGGTAAATCCGGATACGCCGAGGCGTGCCCGTCGCTCACCGATTATCTCCCGCTCAATCTGCGCTCCTTGCTGAGCCAGGGGATGCGTTCGTCGATGGGCGCGGACGACCGGACGATGAATTCCGCCGTTCGCGGCTCGAGCGATGCGATGCTGCGCGAGTTTGCGCGCGCGGTCCGCAGCTTCTCGGCGATGCGGGCGCGCGAGCACTGGATCGAATGTGCGGTCGCGTTCGGCGAGCTCGAGACGGCGCTCGCCGAGGGCGCGATCGACGGACGTTCGCCTTTCATTTGCCTGAAATGCGCCGCCTTCGCCACGCCCGCCGAGTCGCAATTGCATCGCGAACCCGGATGTATCGTCGCGCCGCTCGGCATCTCCTCGCCGCGCCGCAGCGCGCCGGAGCGCGCACGCCGGGCGGTCGAGAAGTTTCGCGCGGCGCGGCAGGCCGGCGGCCTCGCGCATTACGATCTCGATTGCTACGTCTCGAAAGGGCGGATGGTCTTCACCTGGCGGCCGCCGGAACGACCGTCAGCGGGCGGCCATTAGCCGCAACTCGCCGGTCGTACAAATCTGCGAATAAATTTGGGACCCGGCGGAATCCGGCGGTCTGCGGGCAGCGGATAATCGATACCGGTCAGGAAGCCGCCCGGACTCGGGCGGCAAATGGATGGGCTTACATCGCCGAGGCGCGGCGGCGACGCTGTTCCTTGCGGCGGCGGCGTTGAGCATCCGCGCGTTTGCGCTTGCGGCGCACGCTCGGCTTCTCATAGAAGGCCCGCCTCTTCATCTCTTTGAAAACGCCCTCTTTGGCCAGCTTGCGCTTCAGCACGCGCATCGCCTGGTCAAGCGAGCCTTCAACCTTTATTTCCATAAAACTCCATCAATCATAATCAGGCGCCGAGCTTAAGTCGCAAGCCCAACAGTGTCAACATCCGTGGCCAGAGAGTATGCGCATTTCAGGAGCGAGGCCAATGGACCTGGAATTGAAGGGCAAAGTCGCGATGATAACCGGCGCGAGCCGCGGAATCGGCCGCGCGATCGCCGCCACGCTGGCGGCCGAGGGCGCACGCTTGAGCCTCTGCGCGCGGGGCCCCGAAGCGCTCGAAAAGGCCGCCGCCGAGCTGCGGGCCGCGGGTGGCGAGGTGCTCGCTCATCCCGCGGACCAGACCGATCCGGCGGGCGTCGAGCGCTGGGTGAAAGCGACGGTCGCGCGCTTCGGCGGCGTCGATATCCTGATCAATAATGCCGGCGCCTCGCGGCAGGGCGGAATCTTCGATCTGGCCGACGACGATTGGCGGTCGGCGTTCGAGCTCAATTTTTTCGCCGAGGCGCGGCTCGCCCGGATGTGCGCGGCCGAGATGGAGCGGCGCGGCGGCGGCGCGATTATCAATATCGCGTCGATCTGGGGGCGCGAGGCGGGCGGCCAGCCGGCCTACGTGGCCTCGAAAGCCGCGCTGATCGCATTCACCAAGATGCTCGCGCGCGAGCTGGCGCCCAAGGCAATCCGCGTCAACTCGATCGCGCCCGGCTCGATTCTCTATCCCGGCGGCGCATGGGAGCGGCGCTTCCAGGAGAGCCCGGCTTTCGAACGCGATTTCATCAGCCGTGAACTGCCCGCCGGGCGGCTCGGCCGTCCCGAGGAGGTGGCTTACGCAGTCGCGATGCTGGCGTCGCCGCGCGCGAGCTGGATTATGGGCGCCAGCCTGGTGGTGGACGGCGCCCAGAGCCGATCGATCTTGTAAGCGAGACCTCACGAATGCCAGTGGCGATTTGTCATTCCGAGTGCTTGCGCACGGCATGGTCTACGTCCCGAAGGGGCGAGGGGACATGGACCCCGAAAAAAGCGGAACGAGGAATCTACGCGGAGCGATTTTCTTCTGGTCCGCGAAGCAGTTCCCAGGTAAATCGCTCCGCGTTGATCCCTCAGCTTCGCTTCGCTCCGTTCGGGATGACACGTAAAGAATCAAAAAATTCACAAACTCTCAGAATGACAACGCGCTGCCAGTACGTCTTTACCAAGACCGCTGAGAGACGACCGTAGTCAGACGGGAAAGCGCTCAGCTCAACGAGGCCCATAGAAAAATCAGCGTCGCCGCGATTCCCAGCACCGTGCGCACGGCGTGCAGATGGCCCCAGATCTCGATCAGCGCCCGGCTCTCGGGTCCCGCCCGCTCGGGACTGGTCTCCATCAGCCGGCGGTTGGTCGGCATGATGCCGAACAACGTCCATGGCCAGTTCGCGATCAGCACGGCGGCGCCGAGAATCCATCGCCAATTCCCGATGCTCCACCAGGCCAGCAGTCCCAGCAGGCCGCCGATGATCGCGAGCGAGGCCTGCATCGCAAAGCCGCGTTTGTAGGCCGGCTGCCACTCGGTAAGGAGGGCGCGATCGTCGAGCTTGAGGCGCGCGGGTTGCTCGGCGAGATTGATATAGAATGCCGCGCCGGCGAAGAGCGCGGCGGCGACCAGCGCGAGTTGTCCTGCCACCATTGGCGGTCAGAATTCGTGGCCGAGTACAGGGTTCTCGACCTGCCCGCCGCATTCGCGCGCGAGCAGCGGGCGGACTTCCTCGGCGAAGTATTGCATCTGATCCTCGATCTCGCGCCCTTCGTAGCCGTTGGTTTCGAACCAGGCGTTGAAGATGAAATCCTCGTAGCCGCCGATTTCCTTGATGCGCATGATCTTCTCGACCGCTTCCACCGGCGTACCGAAAATCGCGACTTCCTTCTCGATTATCTTGTCCGCGCCGGCCAGCGGATGGGGCGCGGCCGAGAGCTCTTCGCCGTCGGCCATGATCAGCCCGAAGCCGAACGGCGCGTAATAATCCCATTGCGCCGCGAGCGACATCCGGTAGCGATCCAGCTCGCGCTTGCGATCCATCCCGGGCAGCATCAGATGCACGAAGCGTGCGGTCACGATTCCGCGCCGCCGCGCCGAGTCCCATCCATACTTGAAGCGGCCGCGATTCAAGCGATCGGGCCAGCCGCTCTTTTCGGTCTCGGAATAATAGAGATCGATGTTCCGGCGCAGGCGCGAATTGGGCTCGACCACGAAATAGCCGTTGATGCCGTTGTGCGCCGCCCAGCGGATCGAGCGCTCGGTGGTGAGCGGCTCCCAGATCTGCGGATAGGGCTTTTGCAGCGGCTGCGGAAAGACCGACAGCTCGCGCAGCGTGGTCGAGCTTTGCAGCACCGGGTTGGGACCGCCGTAGGGATCGGGCGGACCCAGCTTGACGACTTCCTCGAGCCGCCGGCCCGCGTGCGGCATCTTGAAGTAGGCGATGGTCGACTGATGGTTCCAGCGCGTATAGACCGGCGGGATGGTGAAGAACTGGCCGCGATGCGAGAACGAGGGCTCGGTCCAGGCCTTCAGGATGATCTCGTAAGCCTCTTGATAGTACGCGCGATTGCGTTCCTGATCCTGGATGGTCGAGCCGAAGGGCCAGCCGAAGGTCTCGGCCTCGCGCGACTGGTAGCCGCGGCCGATTCCGAACTCGAGCCGGCCGCCGCTGATCACGTCGAGCATCGCGGCCTGCTCGGCGACCCGGATCGGATGCCACCAGGCGATGATATTGGCGGCCTGGCCGAGACGGATGCGGCGCGTGCGGGTGGCGATTGCGCTCTGCACGATCAGCGGGTTGGGACTGAACTCGATGCCCTCGGGCTGAAAGTGATGCTCGGTCATGAAGAAGTAGTTGAAGCCGAGGCGCTCGGCCAGGATTCCCTGGCGTACCTGGCTCAAGAGCACGCGCTGATTGCTCTCATGGACCTCGGCCAAGCTGCCGTCGGTGACCGTGATCGCGTCGGGCGTGGTGACCGTCTTCAGGTCGCTCGCACCGTTATGAAATACGCCCAGCTCGAGCATCGTGGATCTCTCCTGTGACCGTGTCGGAGCGTTAGGCCGTGCAGATGAGCGAATGCGCGGTGACAGTTCCGACGCGCGCCGCGATGGTGTCGCCGGCGTGCATCCCGGGCTGCGAGGGTATCATTGCGGTCTTGAACTGCGGGGTCTTCCCGGCCATCATCCCGCCGCCGCGCCGCGCCGGACCCTCGATCAACACTTCGACCCGGCTGCCGATAAGCGCGCGATTTCGCGCGAGCGCGATCGCTTCCTGCAGCTCGATCACCGCCGCCAGCCGGCGCGCCTTCTCCGCCTCGCCGACCGAATCACCGAGCCGAAAAGCGCGCGTATGTTCGCGCACCGAGTACTTGAAGGTGAAGGCCGAGTCGTAGCCGACCGCGCGCATCAGCGCCAGCGTCGCTTCGAAGTCCGAGTCGTCCTCGCCATGGAAGCCGACGATGATATCGGTCGAGAGCGCGAGCTCCGGAATCGCGGCGCGCAGCTTTGCGACCAGGCCGAGATATTCCTCGACTGTGTAGCCGCGCTCCATCGCGGTCAGCATCCGGTCCGATCCCGACTGCACCGGCAGATGGAGATAGGGCTGAACCTTGGGCTCCGACGCCATCGCGCCGATCACCGACTCGCTCATGTCGCACGGATGGGGCGAGGTAAAGCGGATGCGCTCGATACCGTCGATACCCGCCACCTCGCGCAGCAGGCTCCCGAAATCGACCGCGCCGAAGCGGTAGGCGTTGACGGTCTGCCCCAGCAGCACGATCTCCCGGACGCCGCGGGCCGCAAGCTCGGCGACTTCGGCCAGGATCGCGACGGGCGGGACGCTGCGCTCGCGTCCGCGCACGTAGGGCACGACGCAGAACGTGCAGAACCGGTCGCATCCGCGCATCGCGGTGACGTAGGCGCGCACGCCCTCCTGATGGTCGGCGCCGAGGCCGGCGTAGGTCTCGCCGCGATCCAACCGAACATCGACCGCGGGATCGAAGCGGGCGCGCCCGAGCAGCTCCGGGAGCCGTCGATACGAATCGGGCCCCGCGACCAGGTCGAGCCAGGGCGCTTTGCTGAGCAGCGCGGCGCGGTTGTGCTGCGCCATGCAGCCGAGCAGCCCGATGCGCGTGTCGGGACGCGCGTGCTTGAAGCGCGCGAGCTCGCCGAGCCGCCCGAGTACGCGCTCTTCGGCGTGCTCGCGAATCGCGCAGGTGTTGACCAGGATTACGTCGGCGTCCTCGGGACTCGCGGTCCGGCCGTAGCCGGCGCGGCGCAGGATGCCGCCGACCAGCTCGGAGTCAGCGATATTCATCTGGCAGCCGTAGGTCTCGAGATAGACCCGAGGCCCGGCGGCTGGATTTTGCGCGACGCTCATCGGCTGCCCGGAATCTTAGAGGAGAGCGGACCGTTCCGACAATGCCGCGGCGCTCCGGCGCGTTGCCCCCGGCCGGGTTTCGCCGCTATTCTTGAGCATCGAGCGCCACCGTGAACGGGCAGCGAAAACCGTCATACGATCAACTGGAGGCGAGCCTGCTCGCCTGCCCGCGCTGCAAGCGGGCGGTCCCGGTCCGCAAGCGCCTGCTGCTGATCCTGCCCGAAGGCGACAAGTACGAGTACCTGTGCCCGCAATGCGGCAGCGTCTGTGGCACGAAGATCGAGCACACTCCGCTCAAGCCCATGATGTAGCAGCCCGATCCGATGGCCCTGTCAGCCGTTGCCTTGCGCTGAGAACGGCTCGACCGTCGCGATAACCCGGACCTCCCCGGGCTGCAAATGTGGATAGGGCTTGCCCAGATACTTCTGCGACAGCTTGTCGATATGTTCGCGCGCGCCCTTCTCGGTGACCTCGGTTACGCGGCCGCGAACCTGCACATAACGATAGGGATTGGCGGGCTCGGTGATTGCCATCGCGATGACGGCGCCGGACTTCAGAGTGCGAGCCTTGACCCGGCCCTTCGCGGTGTTGAGCTTGAATTTCCCATCCACGTACTCGAACCAGACGGGCGTGACTTGCGGCGTGTCGTCCTTCATCACGGTCGCCAGGTAGGCGAAGGCGACCTTTTCGGTCAGCAGATCGTTGTATTGCGCGGGGATAACAGCCATCGGGAACGCTCCTGAATTTTGTGGCAGGTTTGTGATACGCGGCCAGTGAGGATATCAGACCGACTCCCCGGGTGGCAGAGTTGCATTCAACAATAAGCCGCGCCTTGACCCGTTCAATGGAACTTCCTCATATAAGTTGCACTTGTTGGAGCGCCCGGTTAATATTAGCGGAAGTAGATGTGTTGACGGCTGTGATTATGCATCGGCGCCGCAATTTGACTCCGCTGGTCGTATGGATTAATTAGCCATCCTGAGGCCGTGTGTGGGGACGGCTCGCGATTATCCATTATTAAAGATCACTTGCAGGAGTTAGCCGATGGCCCTTTTCACTAAGGAACCGGACAAGAGCGTGAAGCCTGCGCCGCCTCAGCCGCAATGGCCGGATAAATCCGCGCTGGCGGCGGCCACCACCGTTGCCGCCGACGAGAAGCCTGCCACCAAGAGCGTCAATGCGGCGCCGGCGGCCGCCGAGGGGCGCGCCTATCTCGATCGGGGCACGCGCATCAGCGGCAAGCTCTCGTTCGACGAAGCGGCGCGTATCGACGGGCAGGTGGATGGCGAGATCACCGCCAAGGAGAGCCTCGTGGTCGGCGAAACCGCGGTCATCACGGCGCAGATCAGCGCCGTCTCGGTGGTGGTGGCGGGCAAGGTCAGTGGCGATATCAGCGCCACCCAACGCCTGGAGATTCGCCCCTCGGCCCGCGTGGTCGGCAACCTGTCGTCGCCGATCCTGGTGATCCATGAGGGCGCGACCTTCGAGGGTCATTGCACGATGCAGGCCGAGACGGGGCGCGACGATCGCAAAGTCACGGTCTTTCCCAAGGAAGAGCGCCTGGCGCAGGCCGGAGGTCACAAGCAGGCCTAATCGCGCTGCTACCCGTCAAAACCTGCGCACCGAATCCTGAACGCATTCAATGCCTGTGCCGCGCCCTGTAGCGGAGACGTAGAGATATGCATATTCCACCGGACTGGGGAACCTTCGCGCTCCTGATTGTCTCCTTTCTGGTTTTCTGGTTTATATTCAACCGGCTTTTCCTGCAGCCCTTTCTGCTTCTGCTCGAGACCCGCGAACAGCGCCTGCGCGAATTGAACGAGCGCACCGCGCAACTGATAAAGGAAAGGGAAAGCGCGGAGACTGATCGTGCGGCGGAGCTCGCCGCGCTCAGGCGCGAGGCCTTGGCACGGCGCGAGGCTGAGCGGCGCAAGGCTGAGGCCGAGGCGCAGCAGATGATCGAACGGGCGCGGACCGCGGCCCGCGAGGCGAGCGACGAGGCGCGCGCGGAGGTCCGGCGCGAGTTGGCAGCGGCCGAAGCGGAGCTCGAGCACGCGGGGCGGCGGCTGGCGGCGGAGCTGGTCGAACGCCTGTTGCGACGCCGGGTAGAGTCGGCGGTTGGCAATTGAAGATGAAACTCATGACTTCGATCTTTGCGCTCGGCGGCGCAAACCTGTTCGCCGCGACCGCCTTCGCGGCCGAGGGCGGCGAGACCGGCGCCGGCGGCGAGGGCTCATGGCTCTCGTTGATTCTCTACTTCATCAATGCCGCGATTTTCGTCGCCATCTGCGTCCATTTCGCGCGCCCCGCGATCCGTCAGTTCTTCGCCGAACGCGCCCGCGAGGTTCGTGACCGGCGCGCGCGCGCCGAGGCCGCCTTTGAGGCCGCCGAACAGGCGGCGCGCGAGGCCGCCCGGCGGCTCGAACAGCTCGCGGCCGAGAAGGCCCGCCTGCTCGAAGAGCTGGAGGCGGAAACCGCCTACCAGATAAAGCTGATACGCGATACGGCTGAGAGCGGCGCCGCGCGCATCGGCCGCGATGGCGAACTGATGGCCGCGGCCGCCGTCGAGGACGCGCGCCGGCGCGTGCGCGCCTACCTGGCGGGAGTCGCCGGCGCGATTGCGCGCGAGCTGGTGCAGCGGAATTTCAACCCCGGCGATCAGCGCCGGATGCTGGCCGGTTTTGCCGAAAAACTCGCCGCCGAGGCGCGCGCATGAGCGGATTGGCCAAACGTTACGCGCGCGCGCTCGCCGATCTGGCCGCCGATGCGGCGCAGCTCGAAGGGTGGGGCGCCGAACTGGAGCGCCTGGCGGCGCTTGCGGCGGCGCCGGAAGCGAGAATTATATTCGAGACGCCCGAGCTGTCGCATCAGGCGCGGATCGAGGCCATCGGCAGGATCGCCGAGCGGCTCAACCTGAGCTTCCCGCTGCGATCGTTCGCGGTCGTGCTCGCGCGTCATCGCCGGCTCCCGGACCTGCCCGCGATCGCGGCGGCCTACCGGGAGCTGACCGACCTGCGCCTGGGACGGGCCCGCGCGACGCTCACCTTTGCGCTCCCGCCCGGCGGCGACGAGGTGGCGCGGGTGGTTGAGGGGCTGGCGGCAATCGCCCGCCGAACGATTATTCCAACCGTAAAGGTCGACGGCACGCTGTTGGGCGGCGTGGTCGCGGAACTCGAAGGAAAAACTTACGATGGCAGCCTCGCGACCATGATCGCCGAGGCCGAGCGCCGGCTCATCGAGTGAGCCGGTCTCATCACGAACACTATGGCGGAAATCAGACCATCCGAGATCAGCGAGATCCTCAGGGACGAAATCAAGGGCTTCGAGGGCGCCGTGTCGGTGCGCGAGACCGGCCGGGTGCTCTCATGCGGCGACGGCATCGCGCGCATCTATGGCCTGCAGAACGCGGCGGCCGGCGAACTGCTCGAGTTCCCCCATTCAGTTTATGGAATCGTGCTCAATCTCGAGGAGGATAATGTCGGCGCGGCGCTGTTCGGCGACCAGCAGGCGGTCAAGGAAGGCGACGAGGTTAAACGCACCGGGCGTATCGCCGAGGTGCCGGTGGGCGAGGCGCTGCTCGGGCGGGTGGTAAACGCCCTGGGCCAGGCGATCGACGGCAAGGGGCCGATCGAGACCAGCGAAACCCGCCGCATCGAAATCAAGGCGCCCGGGATCATCCGCCGCCAGCCGGTCAAGGAGCCGCTCCAGACCGGCATCAAGGCGATCGACTCGATGCTCCAGATCGGGCGCGGCCAGCGCGAGCTGATAATCGGCGATCGCCAGACCGGCAAGACCGCGATTGCGATCGACACCATCATCAACCAGCGCGGCCAGAACGTGCAGTGCTTTTACGTCGCGATCGGGCAGAAGCGCTCGACCGTCGCGCAGGTGGTCGAAAGGCTCAGCCGCCAAGGCGCCATGGAGTACACCACCGTCATCGCCGCGACCGCTTCGGAAGCCGCCCCGCTGCAGTTTATCGCGCCCTACAGCGGCTGCACGATGGGCGAGTTCTTCCGCGACTCGGGCCGCCACGCGCTGCTGGTCTACGACGATCTGAGCAAGCATGCCCAGGCCTACCGCCAGCTCTCGCTGCTGCTGCGCCGGCCGCCCGGGCGCGAGGCCTACCCGGGCGACGTCTTCTATCTCCACAGCCGCTTGCTCGAGCGCGCCGCGAAGCTCTCCGACGAGATGGGCGCGGGGTCGCTGACCGCCCTGCCGATCATCGAGACCCAGGCAGGGGACCTCTCGGCGTATATCCCGACCAACGTCATCTCGATCACCGACGGGCAGATCTTCCTGGAGTCGGACCTGTTCCACCAGGGCGTCCGCCCGGCGATCAACGTCGGCAACTCGGTCAGCCGCGTCGGCGGATCCGCCCAGGTCAAGGCGATGCGCCAGGTGGCCGGCACGCTCCGTCTCGACCTCGCGCAGTACCGCGAGCTCGCGGCCTTCGCGCAGTTTGGCTCCGATCAGCTCGACAAGGTGACGCAGGGCCAGCTCGCGC
>JBGPMT010000083.1:0-10586 GCA_041487135.1 Binataceae bacterium (SeqCode)
CTACGTCGGCTACGACGAGGGCGGACAGCTGACCGAAACGGTGCGGCGGCGCCCGTACGCGGTGATCCTGTTCGATGAAATTGAAAAGGCGCACGCCGACGTCTTCAACGTTCTGCTGCAACTGCTCGATGACGGGCGCCTGACCGACGGCCACGGCCGCACGGTCGACTTCAAGAACACCGTCGTGATCATGACCTCGAACATCGCGAGCCAGCTCATCCTGTCGTTCAAGGGCCAGGACTACGAGCGGATGAAGGCCCAGTGCCTCGACGTGCTGCGCCAGAGCTTCCGGCCCGAGTTCCTGAACCGCGTTGACGAGATGGTGGTCTTCCATCCGCTTGCCAGGGAGCAACTGCGCCAGATCGTCGAGATTCAGATCGGACGGCTGCGCAAGCGGCTCGAGGATCGGAAGATCGAACTGGAGCTCACGACCAAGGCGCTCGACTACTTCGCCGAGCACGGCTATGACCCGGTCTACGGCGCGCGGCCGCTCAAGCGGATGATCCAGCGCGAGCTGGAGACCGCGATCGGGCGGCGGCTTCTGACCGGCGAGGTTCGCGACGGCTCACGGCTGCGGGTCGACGCCGGTCCGCGCGGCCTCGAGTTCGAGAGCCAGCCGCTGGCGAACGCCGCCTAGCAGGGTGTTGAGAAAGGCTGGCAACGCAATTGTTCTGGGACGAAGCACACAACACCCTGCGTAAAAACTGGCTTCCTTCCTTATCTTCTCGCCCCTCGGGGGAGAGAATGAGAGAGGGGAGCAGGCGTTGAAAATCCTTTTTCAACGGCCTGCTGAACGGACTGAATCACAAGCGCAACGGGCGGGCGATCGGAATCCGATCGCCCACTTCGTTTTCGCCCGCCGTCCCGGCCGCGCCACCGATTGCGGCGCGCGCGCTGATTTAATAGATCTGGCCTAAGACCCCGTCTGAGTGCGCCCGGAGGCGCCCGTCCGGATCGAGGAGGCAGCATGGAGAACGGCCGCACGCGCAGCCTGGTGATCGACGATCCCAAGCGCTGCCTCTTCCAGGTTCATCGCACGGCCTACACTTCGCCCGAAATCCTCGAGCTCGAACGCGAGCGCGTTTTCGATCGTTCGTGGATCTACGTCGGGCATGAGTCCGAGGTGCGAAATCGAGGCGATTTCCAGAGCCGCGAGGTCGCCGGGCGTCCGGTTATCCTGTGCCGCGACAGCGACGGCGAGATTCGCGTCCTGATCAATAGCTGCACCCATCGCGGGGCCCAGCTCTGCCGCGAGGCCGAGGGCAACGCCAAGACCTTTCAATGCTTCTACCATGGCTGGACCTTCAACAATCGCGGCGATCTGGTGGGCGTGCCCGACGCGGCAGGCTACGGGCCGGCGTTCAACAAGCAGGAGATGGGGCTCAAGTCGCCGCCGCGCATCACCAATTATCGCGGGCTCATCTTTCTGAGCTTCGACCCGAATGTCGAGGATTTCGTCACTTACGTCGCCAATGCGAAGGAGCAGCTCGACCTGATCATGGATCAGTCGGAGGTCGGGATGGAGGTCGCCGGCGGCACCCATCTCTACTGCTCGCACGCCAACTGGAAGATGCTGGTCGAGAACAGCCTCGAGAGCTACCACGTCGCCCCGCTGCACAAGAGCTATATCGACTACCTGCGCGTGGTGGGCAACGACGTTTCGCAGGCTCCGGTGCGCGGCTTCGGCCGGGAACTCGGCAATGGCAACGCGGTCGAGGAATACGAGGGCAACTGGGGACGGCCGCGGCTCAGATGGGATCCGCGATGGGGCGACGAGGCGAAGCGCGAAATCGAGGAGAACCGCCGCCGCCTGGCCGCCCGCTTCGGCGAGCCGCGGGCGCTTCGGATCGCCGAATGGAACCGCAACGTGCTGGTCTATCCCAACCTGATGATCAACGACATCATGGGCATCACGATCCGTACCTTCTACCCGGTCGCGCCCGATTACATGGAAGTCAGGGCCTGGTCGCTGGCGCCGGCCGATGAATCGCCGGCCTGGCGCGCCCGCCGCCTCGACAACTTCCTGACCTTCCTCGGCCCGGGCGGGCTCTCGACGCCGGACGACAACGAGGCGATGGAGTCGTGCCAGCGCGGATTCAGGGCGGCGCGCGAGGTCGAATGGTCGGACATGTCGCGCGGAATCGTGCGCGAATCCCAGGCCGTTGACGAAGAGCAGCTGCGCTCGTTCTGGCGCAAGTGGAACGTTCAGGTAAGCGGGTCGAAGCGGACCCGGTCGGGCAGCGCAAAAGTCCGCCGCGTCGCCTGATTGAGTCGCCCGTATGCCGCTCTATGAATGGCACTGCGCCGGCTGCGGCCTGACCTTCGAGGCGCTGGCCGGCCTCGGCGAGCGCCATCGCAGGCGCCGATGTCCCGAATGCGCGCGTCCGGCGCCACGCGTGGTTTCGAATTTCGCGATCGCGGCCGCGGACGCCGCCGGCAGCCGGGAGATCGAATCGCTGGCGCGTCCGCTGGCGCCGCCGCTGCCGGCGGCGGCGCGCTTTTGCTGGATGAACGATCGGGCGGCAGAGCGCTTCGCCGCCTATCGAACGGGGCGCGGCACCGAATACGACGACCGCCAGGCGCGCGCGCGCGAGCTGCGCAAGCAACGCGGCGATCTCGCCTCTGCGCCTGCGCCGCCTGATCGCAAACGCAGCACGGCCCGCAAATCTCATCATTGATTCTCGTCACTTGAAGCGTCTCGCACCTTGGATTGAGCTTGCGTAAGGCGGTACCTATGATGATTGGCTGGCGTTTGCCGGCGCTCTCCGCTGAGCAAGGGGAAAACTGTTGCGCTACGGCTTCGTAATCGATCAGGACCGCTGCATCGGATGCCACGCCTGCACGGTCGCGTGCAAGGTGGAGCATAACGTCGCGGTCGGAGTTTTCAGAACCTGGGTGAAGTATATCGAGAAGGGCCAGTTTCCCAACGTCTCACGCCACTTCGCCGTACTCCGATGTAATCATTGCGACAACGCGCCATGCATCGACATCTGCCCGACCTCGGCCTTGTTCCGGCGCCCGGACGGAATCGTCGATTTTGACAATTCGCGCTGCATCGGATGCAAGGCCTGCATGCAGGCCTGTCCGTACGATGCCCTCTACATCGATCCGGAGAGCAATACTGCCGCCAAGTGCAACTACTGCGCGCATCGCGTCGAGTCGGGACTCGAACCGGCGTGCGTGATCGTCTGCCCCACCCAGGCGATCATCTCGGGCGACCTCGACGATCCCGCGAGCCGTATCAGCCGAACGGTCACGGGGCAGAAGGTGACGGCGCGCAAACCGCATAAGGGCACGCAGCCCAAGCTTTTCTACGTCGGCGTCGACGGCGACCTGCTGGAACCCACGATGCTCGAGACGCAGTCCGCGTATCTATGGTCGGAGAAGCAGCCGGGTGAGGATGCTTATGTCGCCTCGGCTTCGAACGGAGCCGGCGCAGTTCCGGGCGGCGCGCGCGAGGTCTACGATGTCGCTCATCCGCCGCCGTGGGGAGGCAAAGCCGCGGCCTACCTGTGGACCAAATCGATCGGCGCGGGCGCACTGATCGTCGCGGCGATGCTGGCGATGCTCGCGGGTGTCACCGACACGACGACCAATATCGTGGGCCCGCTCGCGGCGCTGGTCTTCACTGGGTTGACGTCGCTGATACTGATAGCCGATCTGAAGCGGCCCGACCGGTTTTACTACCTGCTGACCAAACCCAACTTCGGCTCGTGGCTGGTCTGGGGATGCTACATCCTGATGGCTTACGGCGCAGTTGCGCTGGTCTGGCTCGGTTTCGGAATTTTCCTCCGGCAGGTGCCGCCTGCGGTTGAGGCCGCCGGCGTGGCGCTCGGAATCGGCACCGCGGGTTATACCGCGTTCCTGTTCGCGCAGGCCAAGGGAAGAGAACTCTGGCAGAGCCCGCTGTTCCTGTGGCACCTGATTGTGCAAGCGCTGATCGCCGGCGCCGCGCTGCTGCTCGTATCGGCAAGTTTTATTTCCGGTTCGCCGGCTACGACCATGCACCTGGTATCGATTCTGGTTGCTTCGCTGGTGCTCGGCTTCGCGATGGTGATCGCGGAGTTGTATCTGCCGGCGATCAATGAAGACGTGAAGCGTGCAACCGACCTGATTACCAAAGGCGGGCTGAGCCGGAGGTTTTGGGGCCTCAGCGCGATCGTCGGCGTGATTGTCCCGGTGGCACTGCTGTGGCTGGCGTCGACCGAGGCCGGGGCAGTTGCCGAAATCCTCCGCGTAGTCGCCGCGCTGGCTGCGCTCGGCGGCCTCGCGGCGTTCGAGTCTATCTGGATCGAAGCGGGGCAGGCTGTTCCGCTCAGCTAATAGACCAGGGGCAACAATGGCTCAGTTCGACGAAGCTCAACCGCTAAGTCCAGCGGCGCAGAATCTCGAAGCGCCGGCCGGAGGACTGGCGAGTTTCCCGCCTCCGGACCGATGGCACGACTGGGAGGAATTCGACCCCTCCCACTGGCCGCGCAAGGTAAGCCGCCATTACACGCTGGTTCCGACGATTTGCTTCAACTGCGAGGCCGGATGCGGCCTGCTCGCCTACGTCGATCGCGAGACCATGCGGATTCGCAAGTTCGAGGGCAACCCGCTTCATCCGGGCAGCCGCGGCCGCAATTGCGCGAAGGGGCCCGCGACCATCAATCAGGTGAACGATCCGGAACGCATCCTCTATCCGATGCGGCGCGCCGGGGGGCGCGGCGAGGGGCGATGGGAGCGCGTCACGTGGGACGCGGTGCTCGATGAGATCGCGGAGCGAATCCGCCGGGCGATCGTCGAGGATCGGCGCAACGAGATCGTTTACCACGTCGGCCGGCCGGGCCATGAGTTGATTTACAACCAGCGCGTGCTGCATGCGTGGGGAATCGACGGACACAACAGCCATACCAACGTTTGCTCGGCCGGCGCGCGTACCGGCTACGCTTTCTGGCACGGCGCCGATCGTCCTTCGCCCGATCATGCCAACGCGCGCTTCATGCTGCTCCTGAGCTCGCATCTGGAGGCCGGACACTACTTCAATCCGCATGCCCAGCGGATCATCGATGCCAAGTCGCGCGGCGCTAAGGTCTGTGTGATCGATACGCGGCTTTCGAACACCGCCGCGAAGGCGGACTACTGGCTTTCGACCTGGCCCGGCAGCGAAGCCGCAGTGCTGCTCGCGATCTGCCGGCTGGTGATCGAAAACGGCTGGCACGACCGCGAGTTTGTGCGCCGCTGGGTGAACTGGGAGGAATACCTCCGCGCCGAGCATCCGGGAAAACCGCAGACCTTCGAGACCTTCGAGAGTGTGCTCAAGGAACTCTACGCTGAATACACACCCGAATTCGCCGCCCGCGAATCCGGATGCGACGCGGCCACGATTGTTGAGGTCGCGCGCGAGGTCGGACGTGCGGGCTCGGCGTTGGCGACTCATGTGTGGCGCAACGCGGCGGCGGGTAATCTTGGGGGATGGCAGGTGGCGCGCGCGCTCGAGTTCCTTGTGGTCCTGATGGGCGCGATTGGCGCCCCGGGCGGAACCAATCTTGGCATCGCAAACAAGTTCATCCCGGCGCCGCCGCAGATGCCGCCCGGACCGAACGTCTGGAACGAGATGATGTGGCCGCGCGAGTTTCCGCTCGCCTTTTTCGAGATGAGTTTCCTGTTGCCGCACTTCCTGAAAGAGGGGCGTGGCAAGCTGGCGATGTACTTTACCCGCGTCTACAACCCGGTCTGGACCAATCCCGATGGAATGTCGTGGATCGAGGCCTTGAGCGACGAGCGCAAGGTCGAGCGCCATGCGTGTCTAACGCCGATCTGGAGCGAGACCGCTTGGTTCGCCGACTACGTACTGCCGATGGGGCACGCCTCCGAGCGTCACGACCTACTGAGCCAGGAGACCCACGCGGCCCGCTGGATCGGCTTCCGCCAGCCCGTGCTGCGTGCCGCGATGGAGCGGGACGGCCGCCGGTTCAACTCCACCTGGGAGGCCCATCGCGAAGCGGGCCTCGGAGAGGTCTGGGAGGAGGACGAGTTCTGGATCGAGCTGTCGTGGCGGATCGATCCGGACGGCGCGCTCGGGATTCGGAAGTATTTCGAGTCGCCTTACCGGCCGGGCGAGAAGCTTACCGTCGACGAGCTCTACGGCTGGATGTTCGAGCATAGCGTGCCGGGCCTGCCCGAGACGGCGGCGAAGCAGGGGCTGACTCCGCTTCAGTACATGCGCAAGTACGGCGCCTTCCTGGTCGAGGATCCCGTCTACAACACCCATGAAAAACTGTTGAGCGACGGGGAGGTCCGCCAGAGCGAACTTGAATCCAAAAGCGGCGTGCTCAGCAAGGCGGGAGCGGCGGTCGGTGTTCGAGTCGACGACCAATACTATACCGGCTTTCCAACCGCGTCGCGCAAGCTCGAGTTCTATTCGAGTACGCTCAAAGAGTGGAAATGGCCGGAATACTCAATCCCATGCTACATCCGAAGTCATGTTCACTGGAGGAATATCGAGCGCACGCGCGGCGAGATGTTGCTATTGCCGACTTTTCGACTACCTACTTTGATACATACTCGGTCCGGCAATGCGAAGTGGCTTAACGAGATCTCCCATAGCAACCCCCTGTGGCTGCATCCCGAGGATGCGCGCCGGCTTGGCGTCGCGACCGGCGATTTGCTGAAGGTCAGCACTGAGACTGGCTATTTCGTCGACAAGGCCTGGGTCACTGAGAGTATCAGGCCGGGCGTGATCGCATGTTCGCATCACCTCGGCCGATGGCGGCTTAAGCCGGACTCAGGGGGCGAGCGCTGGTCCTCGGCGCTGGTCGATCTGAACCAGGTCAGCGCAGGGCAATGGCTGATGCGCCAGCGGCGCGGCGTCGAGCCGTTTGCGAGCGCCGATCCGGACTCCGGTAGAATCTGGTGGCACGACGCCGGAGTGCATCAGAATTTGACTTTTCCGGTGCAGCCGGATCCGGTAAGCGGCCAGCATTGCTGGCATCAAAAGGTGACGGTTGCGAGACCGGGAGCCGACGATCGCTACGGCGACATTTTCGTTGACACCAACAAATCGCACGAGGTTTACCGGCGATGGCTGGCGATGACGCGGCCGGCGCCCGGGCCGGGCGGGCTTCGCCGTCCGCTGTGGCTCACGCGAGTCTATCGTCCCGCACCCGAGGCGTTCTACATCAAGCCGGGCTGAATCTCGGAGCGATGATTGGGGCCGCGCCTACCGGCCTCGGCGCGCAGGGCGACTCCCTTGCCGATCGATTAGCCGGTCCGACGCGCGGCTTAGATACCATCGGGATTGCTATTCCTGTGGTTTGGTTTTCGATCCCGGGCTGGCCTGCCCGAGGCCGCCGGTCAGCAGAATGCCGAAGCCGGCGCCCGCCTCCTGCGACGGTTCTTGCGAATCGTCAGTGCCCTGCGTCGGTCCGTTGACCTTGACGTTGAGCGAGCGGTCCGCCTCGTAGACCAGCTTCTCGGCGGTGGTGTCGCGCGCGACCGCTATGGTCTGCTTCACGCCGCGCGCATGCTCGGTGAACAGCCTTCGTACCATTACCAGATAGGAATCGGTCGAGGACAGGAACTCGGGCAACGAGTACTGCACGGTGCGAATCGCGTCGAAGTCCTGATCGGAAAAGTTGTAATGCACGAGAAAGTTATAAAGCGGCCACATAATCACGCGCCGGGCCCGGTCGAGCCGGCTCGCCGGGCGCGACGAGTAGAGATACATCACGCGCGTCAGATTGTCTTCGACTGGAATCACCCAGCGAGTGTACATGCTGTCCCAGGTGCTGATGCGCTGAATTCCCGGCGGGCGCGTCCCTTCCCATTCCTCGGGCGTCTCGAATCTTCGCAGCTTGAGCTTGAGGGCGAGTATCCGCTCCGTCAGCCATACCCAGGCGAGGCGGTAGCGATGAAGTGGCCAGTAACCGCGCGCGCGCGGATAGTACATCCGAAACGGTACTTTGCCGTCGGGAGTGTTCTTCGCGTAATACTCATTCGCGCCGGTCTGGACACGGACCGAGCGGTTATTGACTATTCGTGCACGATAGCCAATCGGAGTGCGAGGCCTGCCCGCATAGCGCGTCATCGCCATCCAGAGGGAGTTGCGATGGACATAAAAGCAGTTGTGTGAATCGTAGGTGTTCTCCAGCGACACCATCCAGTTGCAGCGCCAGTAGCGGAAAGTGTGGCGAACCAAGGCGTCGTGCTCGAACAATTCGGGCGGTACGTCGTCCTGAACCGGAACCGGCTCGCCTTCACCCATCCATACAAAGACGATGCCCTTGAGGGTGTGGGTCGGCAGGGTTTTGGCCTTGAGCCGGCCCACCATCTTGGAGTCCGGGCCCTCGGTGATAAATTCGACACAGTTGCCGTCGCCGTCAAAGGTGGCGCCATGATACGGGCAGCTCAGGAAGCCTTTCCAAACGCAATCGCCCCAGGAGAGCCAGGCACCGCGATGGGGGCAGGCGTTGTGCAGCGCACGCACGTCGCCGGCGGAGTCGCGAAACAGGACGATGTCGATGCCGCAGATGCGCAAGCCGACGGGCTTGCGCGATTTGACGCCGCGCGCGGGCAGGGCGGGGTACCAGTATTCGCGAAGCCCCAGCGGCGGCAGCAGTGAACGTCGGTCGTCGGGATCGTTGGGCTGAACGAACGGGGGTGTCTGGTCGCCGGCCGTGCCGAGCGCGTATTTCTTCCATCCGCCCGGCCATCCGCCACGAAACTTCTGAAATCCCCTGATCAGGCCCATCGGATTCTCCCCGGCTCCGGAGCCTCAGCCGACGAACACCCGGCCGCCGTCGATCGTGATCAACTGGCCTGTGATCATATCGCTCTCGGGCGAGGCGAGGAATGCGACCAGGCCCTCGATATCCGCCGGCTGGATCTCGCGCTTGAGATAACGGCCGGCGTAAAGCATCTCGCTCGGAAACTTCGCTTCGGCGTCCGATGGCGATGCGCCCTTATCGAGATCGCGCAGCGTGTAGGGCACCGGACCGGGCGCAATCACGTTGACGTTGATCCAGTCCGGGCCCAGCATCACGGCCAGCCCTCGCGTAAGTCCGATCACCCCGGCCTTGGAGCAAATATAGTCGAGGCGAATCGAGCCGCCATGCAGCGCCGTTCCCGACGAGACGTTGATTATCTTTCCCTTCCCGGAGCGCTTCATATAGGGCACGACCGCCTTGCTGGCGAGAAAAGCGCCGGTCAGATTGACTGCGATGATGCGGTTCCAGTCCTCGAGCGCGATGGTCTCGATCGGCGCCGGCGGGACGTCGCGCACGATTCCGGCGTTGTTGATCAGGATATCGATTCGGCCGAGCGCATCGAAGGTCGCTTTGGCGGCCGACTGCACCTGGTCTTCGCGGGTAACGTCGACCTTGAAAGCGACTCCGCGACGGCCGGCTTCGGAGACCAGGCGCGCGGTCTGCTCCGCGCCGGGACCGTTGAGATCCCATACGGCGACATCGGCGCCTTCCGCGGCGAGCCGGCGTGAATAGATGCGGCCGAGGCCGCCGCCCGCGCCGGTTACGACCGCGACTTTTTTCTCGAGTCGACTCATCATGTTTTTAGCGCCTCAATCTCGGCCGCCGCTGGGCCGGAGGCGGAACGATCGTTCCGAAGCGGAAGAACCTGTAATCCGGGCCGGGTGGCAGCCGAGAACTGGCGCTAAAATAGCAGCGAAGGCGGGGGTGTCAAGCAAACCTTGCGCCCCGATGGCCGGCGGTCGATCACGCGGCGTCTCAGAAAAAGCATGGCCCGGGCGTCAGGCTCGGGCCAGCATGCTCCATGATGGAGAATACGCGGAAGAAGGGTCGTCACATTGTCCCGTTCATCCAGCCACCACCTCCGCCACCGCCAGCGCTGGCTTTCGGCTTATGGAGCGTGATCGTGCCGAACAGACCCTTGGTTTCTTTCTTGGGTCCAGCGGTGAAGAAGAGGGTTTCAGGAGAACCGGTCTGTGAATCACCGAACACCAGGGACCAGAGCCCATCGATCGCGATTGGCTTGCCCTTGGAATTTGTCACCGTGTCGACGAATGCACCGCTGCCGGGATCGAATCCGTTGATCTTGCCGTCGCCGAAATTTCCGACCAGCAGCATGTTGCTGAGCGGGCCGAAATCCGCGGGCGCCATCGCAACTCCCCACGGGGCGTTGAGTGCGCCCTGCTTGATCAGACGCGTCGTCAGGGTGCCGTCGGTTTTGAATACATCGACGAAACCGTTGCCAGCGCCGGCCACGCTGTCGTGCTTGTCGGCACTCTGAAGCGCATAGGTGATGTACAGGGTGTCGGTGTTGTTGAGATTCACGATTCCGAACGGCGCGTATCCCGCCGGGAGTTGATCATCGGTGAAAGCCCCGGCACCGAGGTTCACGGGCGCGAAATTTGTGTCATAGACCTCGACCGTCCCGAGGCGGAAGTCGGTCGCGTACAACAACGTGTCCGGGCCGTTCTTGCCCATCGCGAGTCCCTTGTAGACTGCGTTTTCGCCCGAGTTGTCCACCATCAGGGTTGCTGCGGTGCCGTTGCCCCACGCGGAAATCGTGCCGTCCTCGGTGTCGAAGATAAAATGGTTCCCGCCGAAACTGCTTGAGTTGTTGGCGAC
>JBGPMT010000084.1:0-10452 GCA_041487135.1 Binataceae bacterium (SeqCode)
AGCCTGCTGGCGTCGCGCGAGGCGAACCGCGCTGATGCACAGGGGGGTTTTATAACACGACCGGCGAGCGGGAAGGGTCTCGAACGCGAACTCCCGCCTCTGCGGTTAAACGTCAGTTTTCGCCGGTCGGACCGCTGCTACCGGGCTTGAGGTTGCCTTCGAGGCACCAACGATCGATAACTTCGGCATTGAAGCGCCAGTCGGTCCCGATCCGGAAACCCGGCAGCTCGCCGCGTCGCAGGAGCTTGTAGATGGTCGAGGGATGTACCCGTAAATACGAGGACAGCTCCTTGACCGTCATCACCCGTGGCATAGTGTAATTTTTGTCAGTTGCCATGACCTTCACCCACGATAAGACTGAGAATTGCTGCTTCCGGCCACCCTTACATTCACTCTGAAGCTAACTCCCACTAACTTGTGCTCAGTATTGACTAAGCGTCAAAGGCAATCAAGTAGGGTGCCCGATAGGGACGGAAACGGTCGGAAACGGCCTGCTCGCGCCGCCTCAAGATGAAAAATCTGGAGGATGGAGAAGCCCGCGATGGACGCGCTTTATCGAATTTTGCAAGTCATCCTCGTTTTCGGGACGGGTTTTTGCCTCGTGACCATCGGGATGCCGGAGCGCCGCGCTCAAGCTGGCGAATCGCAAGGATTTTCGATCGGCAGTCCGGCCTTCGCGAATAATGCGAAAATCCCGCTAGAATTTACCTGCAGCGGAGATAATCAATCGCCCCCGCTGACCTGGCGCGACGCGCCGGCGAAGACCCAATCCTACGTCCTCATCGTGAGGGATCCTGACGCGCCCGGCGGCGAGTTCATCCACTGGGTAGTGTTCGATATCCCGGGCGGCACTCATGAGCTTCGGCCGGGGATCGGCAGGGGCGGCCCTCCTTCGCAGGGTACCAACAGCTTCGGCAGAATCGGCTACGATGGACCGTGTCCTCCGCCCGGGCCGGTGCACCACTATAAATTCGACCTGATGGCGCTTGATTCGACGCTCGATCTGAGCCGCGGGGCGAGCGCCGACGAGGTCGAGTCGAAGGCCTCTGCGCACCGGCTCGCGACTATGGAATTAACCGGCGAGTTCGCCCGTTAGGACTCCAAGATGTCCAGTACGATGTGTGGCTTCCGGCGTCCGCCAACTTATCGAGGCTGGCAACTCAAGTGTATTTGGATGTATTCTTTTTGAATATGAGCGCCGAGAAGACCACCACGATCCGCATGGATGGCCGCATGCTGAAACGCCTCGATGGTGTGGCCCGGGCGATGAGCCGTTCGCGCGCATGGGTAATCGATCAGGCGGTCGAGCGCTACCTCGACTACGAGGAATGGTTTGTAGCCCAGGTGGAGAAAGGTCTCAACCAAGCGAACGCCAACCAGGTCGTCGAGCACGAGGCGGTGGCGAAGACGTGGGAGCGCAAGCGTGCGGCTAAAATGGACGCGCGCCGCTAGCCGCGACCTGGATCTGGTCGAGGAATATATCGCCCGCGACAATCCCGCTGCGGCCATCGATACGGTGCGGCGCATAATCCGGCACGTTGAGACGCTCGCCGAGCATCCGGGCATGGGACGACCCGGTCGCGTCGAAGGCACGCGCGAGCTGGTGCTCGCGGGACTTCCTTACGTGATCCCATATGTTCATGAGGGCGATAGCGTAATCGTGCTGCGAGTCCTTCACGGCGCGATGAAGTGGTCAAAGCGTTTCTGAGGCGGTCCCCCTCCCAGCGTTGCTGCGCTGCGGCTGGGAAGCGCTTTTTGAAGGATGTCTATTAGACGCGGCCCTTTTGACGTTGCCGAGATATAGGATTATAGACTCGCGGGAGTATCGCGATGCGCCGCATATCGGCGCGGCGGCGAACTGGCGATCGGGTGGAATCACGATGAGCGATCGACGCGAGACTAATCCGCTCTATAACGGCCACAAGCTCAAGCTCGGCACCTTCAGCAGCAACTTAAGCGGCGGATGCGCGATTACCACGATCGACGGCGTGCTGAAGGCCACCTGGCCCGAGACGCTGGCGCTGGCCCGGATGGCGGACGAGATGGAGTTCGAGGCGATCGTGCCGGTCGGCCGCTGGAAGGGTTTCGGCGGCGTGACCAACTTCAACGGCGCGGGCTTCGAGTGCCTGTCGTGGGCGGCGGGAATCGCGGCCTCGACCAGCCGCTGCGGGATTTTTTCGACCACCCACGTGCCGACCATCCATCCGGTGATGGCCGCCAAGCAGGTCACGACCATCGACCATATCAGCGGCGGCCGCTTCGCCCTGAACATCGTAACCGGCTGGTACACCGGGGAAATCGACATGTTCGGCGAGACCCTGATGGATCACGACCTGCGCTACGATCGCGCCCTGGAGTGGCTCGAAATCCTGAAGCGCCTCTGGACCGCGGAGGAAGAGTTCGACTATCTCGGGAAATTCTACCAGGTGCGAAAGGGATGGCTCGCGCCCAAGCCGCTCCAGGAGCCGTATCCGGTGGTGATGTGCGCGGGCGGCTCGGGCAAGGGCCGCGACTTCGCCGCGCGCCATTGTGATGTGGCGTTCGTGGCCTGCAATACCCAGGATCTCGATGAAACCCGGGCGCGGGTCGCCGACTACCGCCGCTACGCCCGCGAGGAGTTCGGCCGCGAGCTCATGATCTGGAGCAACGCCTATATCGTGCAGGCAGAAACCGAAAAGGAGGCGCGCGACTTCCATCACCATTACGTCTACGAGAAGGGCGATTGGGTGGCCGCCACCAACCTGGTCGAGACCATGGGCGCGCTTACCCAAATCATGACGCCCGAAATCTTGCGCGCCATGAAGGCCAACTTCATCGGCGGATGGGGCGGCTATCCGCTGGTCGGCACCCGCGAGCAGATCGTCGATGGGCTCAAGATGATGTCCGGGCTCGGGCTCGACGGTACGCTGCTCTCATGGCCGCGCTACGAAGCCGGGATGCGCGAGTTTCAGGCCCGAACCTTGCCGCTGGTCAAGCAGGCCGGCCTGCGATGAGGGGCGACCCGCCCTGACCGTCGCCGCGGGTCAGCGCAACGCCAGACCCATCGGCGCCATCAAGATGGTGTTCCTGCCGGCGATGGTCGCCATCGGAGGGAGGCCGGGAGGTTTAACGGGACGGGCTTTCCGCCGCCTTCGACGGAGGATTCGAAAAGCCGCCGGCTCCCGCGTATCCGCCGATGATCGCGCCTTCGAGCACGGCCGCGGTGCCGGTGGCGTAGAGCGCCATCGCTCCCATCCCGGGGTTGGGCGGCAAGGGGGCCCCGCCACAGGCGACCGTCGTGCTCTGATTAGGATTAAGCAACACCGGCGGCGCGCTCAGATTTGCCAGGCTCGTGACCTCTACTTTGCCCTGGCGCGTGAAGACATCGGTGAAGTCAGTACAGTTCTGATAGCCGCTGCGTTGGGTTTTTTGATGGAAGCCGGTGTCAAAATCCGTACCGCGCGCGGCGGCGATCGCGTTGGGCGTATGCACCTCGAAATTCGGCGATGGCCCGCCCGCGGTCACATGCACGATTGATCGCAGGATGCCGGCAAAGACGCTGACCCGGGTGCTGGCCTGGCCACTGGGCCCCATCACCTGATCGTTGAGCACCAGCACGCCCGATTCGTAGAGATCGAGACTGCTCTGATCGTTGAGCAGGATGGTCACCCGCCCGTTGGGTCCAGTCGTGAAGCGATCGCCCCTGAGCACGCCCAATCCCGTCGCCACAGCAACCGGATGAGCGGCGCGCTCGAGTTTTACGTCACCCGCGTAGGTTTCTACCGCCCCCACTGCCTGCGCGCTCGCAATCGAGGTCCAGAGCAGCAGCAGCGGGATCAGGAGAATCGCGACCGGCACGGTGCCGTTAATCTTGAAGCGGTTGCGCCGATACTGGTTAGGTGAACGCAATCTGACTTCCCCCTTGCCCAGCTGACTTTTCTAAAAGCGGACTAATAATTAGCATAGCCACGCATCCAGCCCAAACCTCGGGCGGGCGAAATCGGCGCGGAAAGTCAGCTCCGGGGCCGCCGGCCTTGCCCCGCTTGGTTTGCTTTCCGCCCGCCGATTTTGCAGCTTAAGCGTCAGAGGTCAAGGAACCATGAGCGCCAGCAACGGCTTATCGCGGTCGGCGGCGATTCGCGCCCGGCTCCCGCATCCCGTGATCGACGTCGACGGCCATTGCGCCGAATTCGAGCCGGTATTGTTGGAATACCTGCGCGAAATCGGGGGTCCCGGAATCGTCGAACGCTACAAGTCATTGCCCGAGAATCCGTTTTCCTACCGCTGGCATCGGCTGACGCCGGCCGAGCGCCGCGCGCAACGAATCCCGCGTCCCAACTGGTGGGGCCATCCGACCAGCAATACGCTCGATCGCGCCACCAGCTCGCTGCCGAAGCTGATGTACGAGCGGATCGGCGAAATGGGTCTGGATTTCTGCATCCTCTACCCGAGCATCAACCTGAACTCTTCGCATATCGGCGACCCGGAGGTCCGCCGCGCCGCCTGCCGGGCCTTTAACCGCTACCAGGCCGAGGTCTTCCGCGACTTCGCCGACCGCCTGACGCCGGTGGCGGTAATCCCCATGCATCCCCCGGCCGAGGCGCTCGAGGAGCTGGATTACGCGGTCGGCACGCTCGGGCTCAAGGCGATCGTGATGCCGGCGTACGTGCGCCGGCCGATTGCGGCGCTCGCGGGGAAGGCTCCCGAGGTCGCGAACCATCTGTATTGGCTCGATACCTATTGCCTCGACAGCGACTACGATTACGACCCGGTATGGGCCCGTTGCGTCGAGTTGCGCGTGGCGCCGACTTTCCATTCGCGAGGCACCGGTCTCGGGACCCGCGTCTCGATCTCGAATTTCACCTACAACCATATCGGCCACTTCGCCTACTCGGCGGAAGGCATCTGCAAGGCGATCTTCCTGGGCGGCGTGACGCGGCGCTTTCCCGGCTTGCGCTTCGCCTTCCAGGAGGGCGGAATCGGATGGGCGCGCGCGCTGTACGGCGATCTGGTCAGCCACTGGAAGACGCGCAATCCGGCCGCGGTCGCCGCGCGCAATCCCGCGCGGCTCGACCAGGAGTTGTTCCGCGACCTGGCGTTGCGCTACGGCGGTCCGCGCTATGCCGACAAGTTTCCGATCCGGCCCGGGGATGTCTCGATGGTGATGTGGGGCACGCCCGAGCGCGAGGAAGACCTGAACGAGTTTGCGCGCTGTGGAATCGAGCGGGGCGAGGACGTCCGCGATCTGTTCGTGCCCAATTTCTTCTTCGGTTGCGAAGGCGACGACCCCTTGACCGGCCTGGCCTTCCGCCGCGAGTTGAACCCGTTCGGCGCGCAGCTCAACGCCATCTACGGCTCCGACCGCGGCCATTTCGACCTGCCTGACATGCGTGACGCGGCGTACGAAGCCTGGGAGCTGGTCTCCGACGGCGTGATCAACGAGGCCGAGTTCCGCGACTTCGTCTTCGCCAATCCGGTGCGGCTGCACGGCGGGATGAACCCGGACTTCTTCAAGGGCACGGCGGTCGAGCGCGAGGCGGCGGCGGTGCTCGCGGAGCGCGACGCGAATGCGGGCGCTTCCCGCCAGCCTTGATCGCGGTTGCGGGGGTCGCCGATGAAACTGGCAGCGCGATTCGCAACCTCGGCCTTCACGCCGGCGGGGAGTCCGCGATGGGAGCGCGCCGAAATCGCGTTCGCCGGGCGCTCCAACGTCGGCAAGAGCTCGCTGCTCAACGCGCTGGCGGGCGTTCGCGGACTCGCCCGTACCAGCCGGACTCCCGGGCGCACGCGCTCGCTGAATTTCTTCGAGCTGGGCGATTCGCTCGCGCTGGTCGATCTGCCGGGCTTTGGCTACGCGGCGATCGCGCACGCGGAGGCCGAACGAATCGTCGCGCTGCTGCGGAATTACGTGACGGCGCGCCGCAATCTGGTGGCGCTGGTGATGCTGGTCGACGCGCGGCGCGGCCCCGCCGACGAGGAGCGGGAACTGGCGGCGATGGTTGCACGCCGCGGAATCGACCTGATCGTGGTGGCGACCAAGTGCGACAAGCTCCGCGCTGCCGAGCGCGCCGCCGTCCCCAAGCTCTTCGCGCCGCTCGCCCTCAAACCGATTTTGTCCTCGTCGCGCGACGGCGAGGGCATCGACCAGCTCAGCCGCCGTATCCTGCACTACGCCGCTCGCCCCGCCGCCGGCGATGCGGTGCGCGGCTAGTGCAGCACGGTGTGAAGCCGTGGCGCCCTTGGTCAGCGTAATCATCCCGACTTACAACCGGCGCGCGATGGTGCGCGAGGCGATCGCTTCGGTGCTCGCCCAGCGCGGCGCCGATTGCGAGCTGATGGTGGTCGATGACGGCTCGACGGATGGCAGCTTCGCGGAACTCCAGCAGCACGCCGCGGTCTGCCGGGAGATGGGTTATCGCGTGATACGCGCGGTGCACGGCGGTCCCGCGGCGGCGCGTAACCGAGGCGTGGCCTTGGCCGCCGGCGAGTTCGTCGCGTTCCTCGATTCCGACGATCTCTGGATGCCGGCGAAGCTCGAGCGCCAGCTCGCCTTCATGCGCGCGAATCCCGGCCTGCGTATCGTGCAATGCAATGAGCGCTGGCTCCGGGGCGGGCGGCCGGTAAACCCCGGCCGTCGCCATCGCAAGCGCGCCGGCGACCTCTTCGAGGACTCGCTTCGCACCTGTCTCGTCAGCCCCTCGGCCACGCTCATGCGCACCGATTTTTTCCGCGCGCTCGGCGGATTCGACGAAACCCTGGCCGCGTGCGAGGATTACGACCTGTGGCTGCGCGTGCTCGCCGAACACGAGATCGGCCTGCTCGACGAGCCGTTGGTGATTCGCCGCGCCGGCCACCGGGGGCAGCTCTCGGCCACGGTACCGGCGCTCGATCGGTTTCGAATAATCGCCATAATGAAAATCCTGGGTGATGCGCGGCTGACGGCGCGGCGGCGCACGGCGGCGTGCGACGTAGTGATCGAGAAATGCGGAATTTATGGCGGCGGGCTCGAGCGGCGCGGACGGTTTGATGCGGCGCGGCTGTGCCGCTCGATCGCCGGCGCGGCCGCGGGGGCCTGGCGCGAGGGCGCCGACGCCGCACTGCACGAATCGATCGCGCTGATGCGTGCACTCGCCAGTGCGGACAACGACTGTGCGAGAGGGGTCCCCGAAAAATTCGATGAGCTCGGCTGAAACCGAAACCGCGATCCGCCGCTGGGCCGCCGATAAGCATCTGCCCGACGCCGCGCTGGCGCGCTGGCTCGAACTCGACGAGGCGGCGCGCGCGGCGATCCTCGCTCTGGCCCGTGAACTCCGCCTGCGCACGGCGCAGCTCGTGGCGGCGCTCGAGCTGCTCGGGGAAATCGCCCTGCGCGAAAATCGCGGCCTGGTAGCGATCCTCGAGAGCGATCCGATACGCAGCGCGATCGCCGCCGGCGGCTCGGCCCCGGCCCGCGGCAGCCGGATGCTCGAGGCGCTGCGCGCGATCCGCTTTCCTCGCCTCACCCGGATTCGCAGCGAACTCGAAGCCCGCCTCCGCGGGCTCGGCCTGCCGCCCGCTCTGCGGGTGCGGTTGCCCCGCGAGCTTGCCTCTGATGAGCTTACGCTCGAGCTGCGCGCTCGCACGCGCGCCGAACTGGAGGAGGGATTGAAAGCGCTGGAACGGATTGGGCCCGAGCTCGCCCGGATCGTAGAGCGGCTAGGTGGCGGCGATGAAATTTGAGCTGGACGAGCTGCTGATCGAGGAGTCATGCCGCGCAAGCGCGCTGGTGCGGCGAATTCGCGCGCGCCTCGCGGAGACGGTTGCGGTCAGCTATGTCGACGACGCCCGCGCGGCGGCACTCGCGGATCGATCGTCGCCCGATTCCTTCGGCGCGGGGAAGCGCCGGATGATCGTCACGCGCAAGCGCGGCGGGTTCGTGACGGCCTGCCCGGCGGCGTCGTCGAAATTCGCCTGCTGCGGCTACCTGGTGATGAACCTGGGCTCGAACTGTCCGATGGATTGCAGCTACTGTTTTCTGCAGGAGTACCTGGCTGATAATCCCGGCTTCCAGGTCTACGGGAACTATGGCGACGCTTTCGACGAACTCGAGCGTCTGGGCCGCGCCGGCGCGGGACGCAACCTGCGTATCGGCACCGGCGAGCTGGCCGATTCGCTGGCGTTCGATAGTCTTACCGGAATCAGCCTCGACCTGGTCGAGTTTTTCGCGCACCGGCCGAATCTGCTGCTCGAATTGAAGACCAAGACCGACGAGATCGAGAATCTGCTGCGCGTCGATCCGCGCGGCCACACGCTGGTTTCATGGACGCTCTCCCCGGCGGCCGTATTCCGCTCCTCGGAGCGCGCCAGCGCCTCGCCCGCGGCTCGAATCGCGGCGGCGCGCCGCGTGCTGGAGGCCGGTTATCGCGTCGCCTTCCATCTCGATCCGATAATCGCCTACCCCGATGCGCCAGCCGATTACGCCGCGTTGCTCGAGGCGCTGTTCGACACGATCGCGCCGCAGCGTATCGCCTTCCTGAGCCTGGGTGGCCTCAGGATGACGCCGGGGCTGCGCCGAATCGTGCGCCGGCGCTTCCCCGATGATCACATGATGGTGGGCGAGGAGGTGCTATCGCCGGACGGCCGCTTCCGGGCCTTCACGCCGCTTCGGGTCGGGCTCTACCGCGCGATCCATGATCAAATCCGGCGCGCCGGTGTATCGACACCGGTCTATCTCTGCATGGAAGCGGCGAGCGTGCACGAGCGTGTGTTCGGGACCCGGCCCGGCTCGCCGGGAGCGATCGGCGAGGGCCTGGCGCGGGAGCGCGGATAATGCGGCGGCGGACGGGGGTGCGCGCGAGCGCGGCGGCCAATGGCCGGGTGGCGTCACCGGCCCGGTCGATGCTGGCGGACAACCGCCGCCGTCCGATCGGGGTGTTCGATTCGGGGATCGGCGGCCTGACCGTCCTGCAGGCCCTGGTCGAGCTGATGCCGCGCGAGGATTTCATCTACCTCGGCGATACGGCGCGGCTGCCCTATGGCACCAAGTCGAACGAGGTGATTATCCGCTACTCGCGCGAGAACACCGAATTTCTGCTGGCCAAGGGCATCAAGCTGCTGGTGGTCGCGTGCAACACCGCCAGCGCCGTCGCGCTCGACGAGATCGCGCGCGCCACGATCGTGCCGGTGATCGGCGTGATCGAGCCGGGCGCGCGGGCCGCGGTCAAAGCCTCGCGCTCGGGCAAGATTGGCGTGATCGGCACCGAGGCGACGATCGCGTCGGGCGCCTACACCCGGATGATCCAGCGGCTCCGGCCGCGCGCCGAAATCTACACCCGCGCCTGCCCGCTGCTGGTGCCGCTGGTCGAGGAAGGCTGGACCGACAACCCGATCGCCGAGCAGACCGTGGCGCACTACCTCGGCAGCCTCAAGGACAGCGGCATCGACACGCTGCTGCTGGGATGCACGCATTATCCGCTGCTGCGCGGGCTGTTCGGACGCGTGCTGGGGCGGGGCGTGCGCCTGGTCGATTCCGCGACCGCGACCGCGGCGGCGGTGCGCGAGCGCCTGGCCGCGTCGGGTTTGGGGCGGCGCGAGGGCGACGGACGCCAGAGTTTCTTCGTCACCGAAACGCCCGAGCGGTTCATCCGGGTCGGGCGGCGCTTTTTGGGTCCGCAGGTCGAAAGCGCGGTCAGGATCGAGCGCTGAAAAATTCTCTTGCATGGGGTAAACTTGACCACACGCCGCGCGAGGTCGCGCGGCGTGCGGCGCGGGAATTTCGATAAATCATGGGTGCATCCCTTTCCTTCATAGCGCGTAAGGTCTTCGGCTCGAAAAACGATCGCGAGCTCAAACGCCTGCACCCCTCGGTCGAGGCCATCAACCGGCTCGAAGAATCGATCGCCCATCAGAGCGACGACCAGCTGCGCGCCCGCATCGCCGAATGGAAGGCCAGGCTCAGCGCCATCGAGCAGCGCGAGGAGCGCGAAGAGGCGATGGAGGAGGTACTGCCGGAGGTCTTTGCGGTGGTGCGCGAGGCCGCCAAGCGCACGCTCGGGCAGCGCCATTTCGACGTCCAGCTGATCGGCGGGATGGTGCTGCATCACGGCAAGATCGCCGAGATGAAGACCGGCGAGGGCAAGACGCTGGTTGCGACCTTGCCGGCGGTGCTGAACGCGCTCGGCGGCCGCGGCGTGCACGTGGTGACGGTCAACGACTACCTGGCGCGGCGCGACGCCGAGTGGATGGGCAGCATCTACAATCATCTGGGGCTGAGCGTCGGCGTGATCGTGCACGGGCTGACCGACGCCGAGCGCCAGGTGGCCTACAACGCGGACATCACCTACGGCCAGAACAACGAGTTCGGGTTCGACTACCTGCGCGACAACATGTGCTGGAGCCCGTCGGAGAAGGTGCAGAGGGGCCATGCCTACGCCATCGTCGACGAGATCGACAACATCCTCATCGATGAGGCGCGCACCCCGCTCATCATCTCAG
>JBGPMT010000085.1:0-10389 GCA_041487135.1 Binataceae bacterium (SeqCode)
CGACGGCACTGTTGTGGGCCGATCCGGTGAAAGCCTACATCGCCTTCGCTTTCAGCCACGCGGCCGAGTACATGGTCTTCGTCTGGGCTTACCAGCGGCGGCTTTACAGCCGGCCGCGGCCCGAGCCCTGCCTGATGCAGCGGCTGGTTCGATATCCAACCGCCTGGTACCTGGGCTTCATCGGGTTCTTCGCCGGCGCCGGCATTATCCAATTGATGTGGGGCATCCTCATCATGACGGAAGCAAAGCCGATCGCGTTCTTAGGCATGGCGGGCGGCAAATGGTTCTTCTACTACGCTGTCTATGAATCGCTGGTGCACTTTCATATGGATACCTTCCTTTGGAAGATGCGGCGGCCCGAGGTGAGGGCGAATCTCTGACCCGAGCGGCCGAATCGCGCCGCCGCCGAAAGTACCCGCGAAACCGCCGAGCCCGCTACTTCTGCGGGACGAAGCGGAAGGCGTCGCCCCGGCGCACGATCGCTCCGCACGAGGGCGAGGCGAAATGCGTCCCGAAAATCAGCACGTCCTTATCGGCGAAGCGCTCGCAGAAGGCCCGCCGAACTTTTTTCGCCTTCGCCCCGTCGTTATCGAAGCCGACGTCCCATTCCGGGTAGGCGCACTGAATCGGATGATGCATCAGGTCGCCGGTGATGATCGCTTCATGCCCGCGCGACGAGATGCGCACGTGATGATGGCCCGGAGTATGGCCGGGGCTCGGCTCGAGCCATACCTCGTCGGTGATTCGATGGGTCGATTCGATCAGGTTGGCGCGGCCCTGATCGACGATCGGCCGCACTGAATCCTCGATCGGATCGCGCAATGCCCGGCCCTCGAACGTCGAATAGAAGTCCCATTCGATGCCGCCAATCAGATAACGCGCATTGTCAAAGGTCGGCACCCACCGGCCGTCCTTCAGGATCGTGTTCCATCCCACGTGATCGACGTGCAGATGGGTCTGCAGGACGTAATCGATCTTATCGGGGGTGTAGCCGGCCTGCTTCAGATCCGCCAGGTAGGGGAGCTTGAGGTTGGTCCACGCCGGGTTGGTGTTGGAACGGTCCTTGTCGTTGCCGACGCAGGTATCGACCAGGATGGTCTTGCCCTGCGATTCGAGCACCAGGGAATAGAAGCTCACCCGGATCTGCCCGCTGTCCGTGGTGAACCAGGGGCGGAGCCAATCAGCTTCCCGTTTGATCATCTCCGGCGTGACGTCGGGAAAGATGAAGGTGCCGGGCCATGGGGTTTCCATCTCGATGACGCGTGAAATCCTGACCTCGCCGATCTGCCACTGGTTCACTTGATTTACTCCGGCTCGAGCCGCTGCCGCCGTTATACGAAAACGCACGCATGCCGGGCTACCCCGGCGCTGTCAAATCGAATCCCGGCGGCGTAATCTCGTGGCGATCGGTCGGCGAGCGGGGAGTTCGATACGGGAAGGCGGCCGGAATCGAGCGGGGCCCGCCGCTATCGCTCGGAATTTCGGTCGCGCACCGCCCAGGTGGAATGATGTCTGGAGACCCTCGCGGTAATGGTTCCGGCGGCCAGCCGCGGATACCGTCGCGCGCGGAACATGTTGGCAGTCTGCTGCGTCCCGCTGAGCTCAAGGAAGCGCGCGCCAGGGCCGAGTCGGGCGCGCTCTCGGAGAGCGAACTCAAGTCGATCGAGGACCGATGCATCGCGCGCGCGATACGCTCGCAAACGGAAGCCGGATTGCGCACGGTGACCGACGGCGAGTTCCGGCGCGCATACTGGCATCTGGATTTTCTCGGCGCGCTCGAGGGGCTCTCCCTCACGCGCGAGCAGGCGATGATTCCGGGCACCGCGACGCGCAATGCCGGTTTCGTCCATCGCCATCGATTGCAGGTGACCGGCCGGGTCGCCTGGAAGGCACCGCATCCATTCGTCGATCATTTCCGCTTCGTCGCCGCCCACGCCGGTGCCGCCGTGGCCAAGCAGACCATTCCCGCGCCGGCCTTCCTGCACTTCCGTTTCGCGCCGCAGGCGGTCGAGGTCGCCGGCTACCGGGACATGGATACGTTCCTGGCGGATATCGCCGAGGCCTATGCCGATGCGGTCCGGGCGTTTGCCGAGGCCGGCTGCCGATACCTGCAACTGGATGAAACCACGCTCGCGATGCTGTGCGATCCGGCGCAGGTCGAGCAGGCCAAGCAGCGGGGCGTCTTCCGCGACGACCTCGCCCGTGATTATGCGCGCACCGTCAACACTGCTCTACGCGGACGCCCTTCCGATATGCTCGCCGCGATGCATCTGTGCCGCGGCAATTTCAGATCGACCTGGGTTGCCTCCGGCGGCTACGAATCGGTGGCCGATCTCCTGTTCAACGGTATCGATGTCGACGCGTATTTCCTGGAGTATGACAGCGAGCGCGCCGGCGGCTTCGAGCCGCTGCGCTACCTGCCCAAAGGCAAGACCGTGGTTCTCGGCCTGGTCACCACCAAGAGCGGTGCGATGGAACGCAAGGACGAGCTGCGGCGGCTTATCGACGCGGCGGCGAAGTACGCGCCAGTCGAGCAGCTCGCGATCAGTCCGCAGTGCGGGTTCGCAAGCACCGAGGAAGGCAACACGATCACGGAAGAGCAGCAATGGGCGAAGCTCAGGCTGTGCGTCGAGGTCGCGCGCGAAGTCTGGGGCGCCTCCGCCGCCTGACGCGGGGCGGTTATTTGTCGATTACCGCGACGCTCTGGATCTCGACCATGATCTCGGGCACGGCGAAGCCGGCCGCGGTTATCAGGGCGCTAGCGGGGAAATCGTTGGGAAAAAATTCGCCCCGGATGGTCGTGAAGCGCTGTGAATTGCGCGCATCACTGATGAATACCGTCATCGAGACGATGTCTTTCAAAGCGCCGCCGGCCCGGGCCAGGACCTTGCCGACGTTGCGGAACGCCTGGCGCACCTGCGCGTCGAAGTCGGCGATCGGCTTTCCGTTATCGTCCACCATCCCCACCTGCCCGGCCAGCCAGACCACCCGTCCGCCCTCGGTTATGACGGCGGGGGAATAGGTGTATTGCGCTTCCCAGGACGGTTTCAGGAACTCGCGTTTAACGGCCATGATGGCGCTTCCTCCCGGCGGTGGTTTTTGACGATCACTCAGTGCGGCGGTTGATTGTCGATCAGGTCCTGCTCCTGCTCCAGCGATCGCAGATAGACGAGGAGATTGGCGATGTCGCGATGCTTCAAGACGCCCTTCCACGGCGGCATCCCCTTGTCCGGGATGCCGTTGCCGACCGTGGCGAAGAAAAAGCTGTCGTTCTTGTCGCTGAGCAACTGCGGCAGATTGTAGTACGGATCATCGGCGCCGGCGTCCTCGCCGTGGCAATGCGCGCATTGGGAGTTGAACAAGCGGCGTCCCTCCTCGATCGCGCCGGGATGGGCCGGTTTGGCCGCGGTCTGGGCCAGCGCCGCGGCGCCGCCAGGAATCGCAAGCGCCGTCAGCGGCGCAAGCATGAAAAGCATCCGCGCCGCCGCGCGTCTCATGCCAGCCACCGTCATTCGTCGAGCGCGAACACGAACAGCATCCCGGATTCGGCGGTCTTGCGCGAAGCCTCCTCGCCGAATTTGCCCAGCCAGTTCGGCATCGTGACGCTGCGTCCGGAGACCACCGCGATATACTGCCGGCCGCCGATCGCATAAGTGATCGGCGCCGCCATCACCCCGCTCCCGGCGCGGAACTTCCACAACACGCTGCCGCTACGGGCGTCCACCGCCTTGAACCATCCATCGAGCGTGCCGTAAAGGGCGAGGCCGCCGCCGGTCGAAAGCACTCCGCCGACGAACCACATCGGCTCTTTTACTTTCCATACCTCTGACTGGGTAACCGGATTCCACGCGACCAGCGCCCCCTGATAGCCGCCCGGTCCCGGGTAGAGGATGGCCGGATTGATGCCGAGGAACATGGTGCCCTTGTGATACTCGGTCTTCTCCTCCTTGGCGTGCACGCAGAGATTCTGGGCCGGGATATAGACCAGCCCGGTATCCGGATTGTAGGACATCGGCTGCCAGTTCTTGCCGCCCAGCATGCTCGGGCAGACGTCGGCCTCTTTGGTGAGCGTCGGCCGCCTCCCGGGGTTCTCGATCGGGCGTTCCGCCTCCAGGTCCCAGCCCTTGGCCCAGTTGATGTAGACGAACGGGCGTGCGGAGATAATCTTGCCGGTCTTCCGATTGGCGGCATAGAAAAAGCCGTTGCGATCGGCGTGCATCAGGACCGGCACCGTCTTGCCGTCGATCGTCAGGTCGGCCAGCACCGATTCGTTGACGCCGTCGTAGTCCCATGCGTCGGTCGGCGTGTACTGGATGTGCCAGAGCATCTTGCCGCTGTCGGGCTCGAGCGCGATCACGCTCGAGCTGTAGAGATTCGTATACTTGTCGCCGGGTCGGTTCGAAGATCGCCCGCCAGCCTCCCACGGTCCGGGATTACTGGTGCCGAAGTAGACGATGTTGAGCTTTGGATCGTAGGAACCCACCAGCCACGACACCGCGCCGCCATGCTTCCAGCTCTCGCCTTTCCAGGTCTCGATGCCGGGCTCGCCCGGCCCCGGCACCGTGTAGGTGCGCCATAGCGGCTTGCCGGTGGCGAGGTCGTAGGCGGAGAGATAGCCGCGCACGCCGAATTCCGCGCCGCCGAACCCGGTGATCACCTTGTTGCCGGCGACGATCGGGGGCGAGGTAATCACGGCTCCCAGCTTGTAATCGATAACCGTCGCTTTCCAGACCGGCTTGCCGGTTTTCGCGTCGAGGGCGACCAGCTTGCCGTCGAGCTGGCCGACCAGGATTTTGCCGTCGGCGTATGCAACCCCGCGGTTGCCGACGTCGCAGCACGCGTACTGGATGACGCTCTCCGGGATTCTCGACTGATAACGCCATCTAAGCTCGCCGGTCGCAGCATCGAGCGCGTAGACGAAGCGCGGCCCCCACGAGCTCGAGACGTACATGGTATCGCCGACCACCAGCGGCGTTGATTCGTTGGATCGGAGCGTGCCGAGTGAGAAGGCGTAGGCGACGTGAAGATGTTTCAGGTTGTCGGGCTTGATCTGCGCGAGCGGACTGTAATGGGTGTTGGAGGAGTCGTATCCATATTGCGGCCATCCGGCATTCTGCGCCTGCGATTCCCCGGCCCGGGCGCCGGCCGCCGCCAGCATCAAGGCCGCTCCGAGCGCCGCCGCGATCAACCATCCCTGGAGTGCGATTCTTCGAGCCATCAATTTCCTTCCATCCGCATGACAGTCAAGCTTGCCTATAGTGCGATCCGCCGATGCGTTCAAGGAACGATAGCGCGCGGAAAGGAAAGGGGCGGCGGCCTACGGCTCGCGGTCGGGCACGATTTCGAGCTGCGCCAGCCACGCCGCCGACTCACTGTCACTGGGCGCGCGATAATCGCCGCGCGGCGACAGCGATCCGCCCGACCCGACCTTCGGGGCGTTGGGTATACAGCTGCGCTTGAACTGGCTGAGCTTGAAAAATCGATGCAGGAACGTATGCAGATGACGCTTGAGGTCGCCAATCCGGTACTCGTGGCGTTCGCTCTCGGCGATTTCAGGCCATGAGCCGGCTTTTCGATCGCGCCAGGCGCAGTAGGCCAGGAACGCGATCTTCGAGGGCAGGTATCCAAACCGCAGCGTGTAGTACAGGTTGAAATCCTGCAGCTCGTACGGGCCGATCACTTCTTCCGTAGTGAGCGCGAGCGTCCCTGCGGCTGCGGGCACCAGCTCCGGGCTGATCGGCGTCGCCAGGATATCGAGCAGCACGCGGCTGGTATCGGCGCCCAGCCGCTGCCGCTGCGCAACCCATCGCACCACGTGCTGGATCAGCGTCTTGGGCACGCTCGCGTTGATGCTGTAGTGCGACATGTGGTCGCCCACCCCATAAGTGCACCAGCCGAGCGCCAGCTCGCTGAGATCGCCGGTGCCGATCACGATCGCGTTGTGCAGGTTCGCCAGGCGGAAAAGATGGCTGGTGCGCTCGCCGGCCTGGATGTTTTCGAAGGTCACGTCGTAGACCGGCGATGCCTCGCTGTGCGGATGGCCGATGTCCTTGAGCATCTGGATGCAGGCCGGCCGGATATCGATCTCCTGCGCGCGGCATCCGATCGCGCTCATCAGGCGGCGAGCCTGCTCGAGGGTGCGCGAGCTGGTTGCAAAACCCGGCATCGTGTAGGCCAGGATGTTGGTGCGCGGGTAGCCCAGCCGATCCATCGCCTGCGCGCAGACCAGCAGCGCGTGCGTTGAATCGATACCGCCGGAGATGCCGATGACCACCTGCCGTATACCCGCTGATTTAAGCCGTGTAATCAGCCCCTCGACCTGAATCTCGTAGACCTCGGAGCAGCGCTCGTCGCGCTTGCCGGGATCGGAGGGTACGTACGGAAAGCGCTCGTAGACCCGTTCGGGCAGGAGTTTTCCTTCTTTCGGCAAGTCGAGCGAAAAGGGCACGGTCCGGAACTGCCGCAGCCGCTCGTGCTCGTTGCGCGCATTTTGGCTGAAACTGTTCTGGCGCAGCCGCTCCTGGGACAGCCGCTCAAGATCGATCTCCGATAAGACCAGCTGCGCCTGATTGGCGAAGCGTTGCGACTCGGCCAGCAGCGTGCCGTTCTCGCAGATCAGCGCGTGTCCGTCCCAGGCCAGATCGGTGGTTGATTCGCCGGGCCCCGCCGCCGAATAGAGGTAGGCCGCCAGACACCGCGCCGACTGGCTTGCCACCAGTTGGCGGCGGTAGTCAGCCTTGGCGATCGTGATGTTCGAGGCCGAGAGATTCAGCATCACCGTCGCGCCGGCGAGCGCCGCGTACGACGAGGGCGGCACCGGCACCCAGACGTCTTCGCAAATCTCGACATGCACCGCCATCAGTGGCTGGTCCTCGCTGCGAAAGAGCAGCGCGCTGCCAAACGGGACCTCGCGCTGCCCGGCGAGATCCAGCGCCGTGCCGAGCGCGGAGGTGGCGGGGGTGAACTGGCGCGCTTCGTAGAACTCCCGGTAGTTGGGCAGATAGGTTTTCGGGACCACGCCCAGCACGCGTCCCCGGCAAATCACCACGGCGCAGTTGTAGAGCAGGTTGTCGACCTGCAGCGGCATCCCGACGACCGCCAGCAGGCCAAGCGGCTTGGAGGCCTCCAAAACCTCGCCCAGCGCCTCCCGGCACCCGCCCAGCAGCGCCCGCTGCTGGAACAGGTCTTCGCACGAATAGGCCGAGAGCCCGAGTTCCGGGAACAGCGCCACCATCGCCTTGCACTCGGCGGCCTGGCGCATCAAATCGATCGTCCGCGCGGCGTTGAAGGCCGGATCGGCCACCCTGAGCTCGGGAATCCCGACCGCCACCCGCACCAGGTCGTGGTTGTAGAAATTGAAGAAATTGTCTCCCGCTTTCACGAGCGCTCTCCTCGAATCAATGTTATACGCAAAGCGCGGGCCCGGCATATCCATACCCGGAGCGGTTTGCGCCCACGGACGGCGGGGATTGCCCGACTTTTCCACTGGAGGACAACGATCATGGGCTGTTTCAAAACCATTCTCTGTCCGATCGATCTTGGCCCGAACACCGGGTTGACCCTCGAAGCGGCGCGGCTTCTGGCCGAAGATTCCAAGGCAAAACTCATCCTGTTCCACGTCGTCCCGTTGCCGATGGAAGTGGTGGGTCAACCGCTCCTGGTCGAGCCGCTCTCCTTTGCGCAGGATGAAGCCCTCGCCCGGATGGAGCATCTCGCCAAGGGGCTGGAGCTAAAGGTCCCCTATGAGGTCGTTGCAGTCATCGGCGATCCGGCCCACGAGATCATCCGCGCGATCGACGAGCATGATGCGGACCTGGTCGTGACGGCGACGCATGGCCGCACGGGGCTGAGCCACTTCTTTCTCGGCAGTGTCGCCGCACGGGTGGTTCGCGAATCGCCGGTACCCGTGCTGACCGTGCCGGCGCATCACGCCAGACGAAAAAACCTGTCGCCGTCGGTGGTCATCTAGCCGGCTGGAAGCTCGGCAGACAGGCAACCTCAGGAGAGTCCCCCTTGTTTTCGAGCCCCAACCTTCTATGATCCGGTTCATCTCCGTAGCACTGCAGGGGGCCGGGTATCAACGATGCTGAAGCCGATTTTCTCTGCCGATTCGCACGTGCTCGAACCCGCCAACACCTACGTCGATCGGATTGATCGGCGCTTTCGCGATCGCGCGCCGCGGATGGTCTACGACGACGAGACCGGCGACGGCTTCGTGATCGACGGCATCGCGCGGAAGATTCCGATGGCGGTGCTGTCGGGCGCGGGCGTGCCCCCGAGCCAGATCCGGCACAAGGCGCGCTTCGATGAACTCCAGCGCGGCGGATGGGACCCCGAGGTGCGGCTCGCCGATCAGGATCGCGACGGGATCGCGGCCGAAGTCCTCTATCCCAGCGCCGGGATGCTGATCTGCAAGCATCTCGATTTCGACTACCGCAAGGCCTGCCTCGACGCCTACAACCTGTGGGTCGCGGAATTCTGCGCGGCGCATCCCGACCGCCTGATCGGCGTGGGGATGACCTCGATGCGCACGGTCGACGACGCCATCGCGGAAGCTCGCCAGATCAAGCAACTGGGGCTGCGCGGCGTGATGCTGCCCGGATGGCCGAATGCGGAAGATTACGACAGCCGCATCTACGATCCGTTCTGGGCCGCGTGCCTCGAGATGGGCCTGCCGGTCAGCTTCCATCATCTGGCGGGCGCGCGCGATCCCAATTTGAAGCTCGACAGCTTCTATGGTCTCGCGATGCGCGGGGTCAACTCGCAGCTCAACGGCTGGATGAACCTGATCCGCGGCAACCAGGACCTGCTCGCGATGTTCGTCTTTGGCGGCGTCTTCGAGCGCCATCCGAAACTCAAGCTGATCTGCGCGGAAGCCGACGCCGGATGGGTGCCGCATTTCACCTACCGGATGGACTACGCGTACAAGCAGCATCGCCATCACATGAAGACCGAACAACTCTCCAAGCCGCCGAGCGAATACTTCCGCGAAAACGTCTACGTCACGTTCCAGGATGATTTGATCGCGTTCCAGACCTCTCATCTGATGAACGTGCGGCGCCTGATGTGGGCCAACGACTTCCCGCATTTCGACTCGACCTGGCCGCACTCGCGCGAGGTGATCGAAAAGCACACCGCCGGCTTGACCGAGGATGAGAAGAACGCCGTGCTGCACGACAATCTCGCCGGCTGCTATGGTATCGGCTGAGGACGGGTGAAGCGGCGAGACTTGGAGGACGTGCGAGTGGGAGTCATGAATCAGCCTACGGAAGCGGCGGCGCAGCCGGTGCATCTGACCTGGCCCGCGCGCTACAGCGAGCTGCCCAAGGAAGTGTTCCACCGGCAGGATGTCTACCAGCTCGAGCTCGAGCGGATTTTCTACGGACCGGAATGGCATCCGGTGGCGCACGCCGCCGAGATTCCCAATCCGGGCGACTTCAAGACCTTCCGCATCGGCGAGGCGCCGATCCTGATCCTCCGCGGCGACGACCAGCAGGTGCGCGTGTTCCTCAATTCATGCACCCATCGCGGGACCCAGCTCGAGACGCGGGTGCGCGGCCAAGCCGCCGAGTTCGAGTGCCCGTACCATCGATGGCTGTTCAACAATCGCGGCGACCTGTTGGCGTGTCCGGGGCTCGAACGCTTTCCCGCGACCTTCGACAAGCAGGACTACGGTCTGCGCCAGTTGCGCACCGGCGAGCACATGGGGCTGATTTTCGCGACCATGAGCCGCGAGGCGCCGGAGCTCGACGGCTATCTCGGCGAGGTGAAGCCTTTTCTCACCACCATTCTGGGCGGCGACGGCCGGTTGCGTCTGCTCGGCTATCAGAAAGTCTGCTTCGCCACCAACTGGAAGGAATACAACGACAACGAGGGCTATCACGCGCCGCTGCTCCATCGCGCCTTCCGGCTGCTCCGATGGCAGGGCGGGACCGGCATCTTCATCGTGACCAAGGGGGGCCACTTCGCGATGGAAGCGGAGTTGCGCGACAGCGCCAACGCCGAGTTCCTCAACGATCCATCAATCGTCGAGTTCAGGGATCGGCGCGTTGAGCCGCGCTCGACGATCTCGGCGCTGTTTCCGGCGACGGTGATCGTGAAGCACTGCGACGTTATCAACGTGCGCTTCGCCTTCCCGGTCTCGGTCGGCGAAGTCGAGATCCATTACGCCTACTTCTACCATGCCGACGACGACCCCGAGATGATTCGCCATCGGCTGCGCCAGTCATCCAATCTGCTCGGCCCCAGCGGCCTCATCTCGCTCGAGGACGGCGCGGTTTTCAACCGCCTGCACGTGGGCGACGGCGCGCCCGGCACGGTCTCTTTCCAGAAGGGCGTGAAGAGCTACGACCAGCCCCCTGGCTATGCCTTCGAGCAGAACGACGAGGC
>JBGPMT010000086.1:0-10385 GCA_041487135.1 Binataceae bacterium (SeqCode)
AGATTGACGGGGCAGGTGTCATGTACGACACGGGCGTTAAAGTCCACATACCTGGAAATGCAGATGCTAAATTGACGGCACTGGCGGTCAGATTGGCGTCCGAACTAACCGCAAACGGCATTGCTGCTGTCGCGGAGCGGAATGTACAACTGAAGAATCCAACGGCTCTCAATATTGGGGTCGGGACAAAGCCGTAAGCTATCGCGGTCGCTAAAACTAGGAGACCACAGATCGCGATCCGCCGATTTTGCGTCAAGTACATACTCCCGAAATATTTCACCCTTTTTCGATTTCCAGACGAGGTTCACAATGCCGCAATCTTGAACCACCTCGCAGCTCAGCGCGATACCAACTTAATATTCACCTCGGGCCACGAACCAATAATCACTTCATTGAGTCCGATTCGTTGTGCATCCGAACACCAAAACCTGTTCAATGGCTAATCGAAACGCACCATTAAGAACGTCAGGCTCGGCGACTCCCCACCCCGAAGCCTGGCGCACGCGGGCCCGCGGCCGTCTATCGGTCTCCTCCTCCGCGACCGAAACCTGGTCCCTCGCTGCTCCCGACGCTCCTCCGCAATGGGTTGAACTTCTGCCGGTTGGAGAGTTCGAGGGGCGCGACGGCCGCGGGCCCTTCCGCGTGAGCGATCCCGAGGCGGTAATCGCCGCGACCCGGGCGCTCAAGATGGAGGCCGGCATTCCGATTGATTACGACCACGCGATCGATTTCGGCGCGCCCAGCGGCGCTCCCGCTCCAGCGGCCGGATGGATCCGCGAGCTCGCGGTGCGGGCCGGCTCGATCTGGGGCCGTGTCCAATGGACCGAGCATGGCGCACAGGCGATCCGCATGCGTGAGTATCGTTACTTGTCGCCGGTCTTCCAGTTCTCCCGCGACGGCGAGGTGGTGCGGATCCTGCGCGCCGGCCTGACCAACAACCCGAATCTCTATCTGACTGCAATCTCCGCGGCCGAACATGAGGACATCGATATGAATGAGCTCCTGGCCCAGTTACGTGAAATTCTCGGCATGGGCGGCGACGCTGACTCGGAGCAGGTTCTCGAGCGCGTCCGCCAACTCGCCAACGCCGGCGATGCGGATGGCGACGGCGAATCCCGGTCCGGCCAGGATGGCGACCCGGGCGATCCCGATCCGGCGCGGTTCGTCGCGATGGCGCAATTTCAGCGCGCGCTGACCGAGCTCAACCAGCTGCGCGCCGAGCGCGGACGCGAGCGGGCGGACCGGGCGGTCGACGAAGCGCTGCGCGTCGGCAAGCTCATCCCGGCCCAGCGCGAGTGGGCGATCTCCTACTGCCAGGCCGATTTCAAGGGCTTCGATGAATTCATCGCGCGGCAGCCGGCGATACTTCGGCCGGGCGAGAGCCTGGGTGGCGAGCCGGCGACGCGCCGCGCGAAAGCGGAGCTCCTCAGCGCCAGCGAAATCGCGATCTGCACCCAGCTCGGCGTGCCGTCGGACGCGTTTCTCAAACGCAAGACGGCCAGGCACGATTTTCTAAGGCTCAACAAGATCTTCGAATAGAAGGAGCAGACGGATGGCGGCTTTGACCAGCGCTCGTAACACTCCCGAGATGGCCGACTTCGGCCGGATCCAGGTTTATCCTGTTGAAGCCAACACGGTCGCCTACCTGGGCGCAATGGTGGCGCTCAACGCGGCCGGTAACGCGGTCCCGGCGAGCTCCACGGCCGGCTTGCGAATCGTGGGTCGCGCCGAACGGGTTCACAACGGGATGCCCGGTCAGAACGCCGACAACACCGGCGGCGCCGCCGGCGCGATCTCCGTGGTCTGCCGGCGCGGCGTCTTCATGTACGCGGACAATGACAACTCGATCGCCCAGGCACAGGTCGGTTCGCTCGCCTTCGCGGTCGACGACAATTCCGTATCGGCCAACGATGGTGGCGGCGCCACCGCCGTCGCACCGACCGCCTTCACCCTCCCCGCATCCGGCACGCCCCAGTTGGTCGTGCTCGGCCATGAAAATGTTTCCAAGGTGGTCGTGACCAGTTCGCCCGCCGGCACCACCTATGTGGAAGGCACTGACTATGTGGTCGATTATCAGGCGGGGCTGGTGATGCGCGCGTCTGACGGCGCGATCGCCGCCGGCGCCCAGATTCTAATCTCCTATAGCTGGGGCGCTCCGACCCGCAGCGTTGCCGGGCGAATAGCCAATCTCGACCTGAGCGGCGAAGTGTGGGTCGATTTCTGGCATCAGTCGGCGCTCGCGATCTGACGATTCTTTCAATCGCACCAGAGGCGGAACAATGGAAATCACTCAGGCGAATCTAACCTCACTCTTCACCGGTTTCGACGTAGTATTTCAGCGTGGCTTCGAAAAGCCGCCTAGCTACTATGAGCAGATTGCAACTATAGTGCGCTCGACCAGCCGTCAGACCACCTATCCATGGCTCGGCCGCACGACCACGTTTCGCGAATGGCTCGGCGATCGCGTATTGCAGGCGCTCGAGGCGCACGCCTACACAATAGTCAATCGCAATTTCGAGGACACCGTCGGAATCGACCGCAACGATATCGAGGACGACAACTACGGCGTCTACGAACCGATCATCGAGCAGCTCGGCTGGGATACCAAGGTCCATCCCGACATGCTGCTCTTCCAGATGATCAAGCAAGCGGTGACCAGCCCCGCGAATGTAGTTGGTTACGATGGCCAGGCGTTTTTCTCAGCCAACCATCCGGTCGGGCCGCTGGGCGATGCGGCGCGACAGACCGCGGTCTCGAACATCAGCTCCAGCGGCAGCGGCCCGTATTGGTTTCTGATCGATGGGTCGCGCGCCATCCGGCCCTTCATCTTCCAGCTGCGCCGGGAATATGCCGTCACCAGAATGAACACGCTTACGGACGAGGGGGTCTTCAATCGCCGCGAGTTCCGCTACGGGGTTGACGGGCGGGCCAACACTGGCGTGGGCTTGTGGCAGCTCGCCTACGCCAGCAACCAGGACCTCGGCAATCCCGCCAATTACGGCGCCGCGCGCGCCGCGATGCGCTCGATCAAGACCGACGGCGGACAGCCGTTCGGCGCCCTCTCCAGCCGAAACGGGGTCTATCTGGTCGTGCCGCCGGCTCTGGAAGAGGTCGCGCGCCAGTTGCTGAACTCCGAGTTCATGACCGGCGCCGGTGGCAGCGCGGGCGTTCCGACCACCAATATCTGGCGCAACAGCGCCGATCTGATCGTCAGCGAGTACCTCTCCTAGCGCCGCCCCGAAGCGGGAGATGACGATGAGTTACGCGACCGCCAACGACATGATTGCCCGCTATCCGAATCGCGATCTCGTGCAGCTTACGAATGAAGACCCGAGCGCCACTGCCATAAACACCGCCGCGCTCGAGCAGGCACTCAATGACGCCGCGGCGGAGATCGACGGTTACCTGGAGGGACGCTTCGCGCTGCCCCTGGCCCAACCGCCGGCGGTGCTCAACCGGCTCGCCTGCGATATCGCGATGTACCGCCTGCAATCGCTGCGTCCGCTCCATGACCTGGCAGATGCGCGCAAGCGCTATGAGGACGCGATCGGGTTTCTGCTCGAAGCGGCCAAAGGAACAGTGGCGCTGGGATTGTCATCGACCAGCCAGGAGCCGGCTTCCTCACCGGGTGCGAGCACGATTGAGGGGCCGCAGCGAGTCTTCGATCGCGACAAGCTGAAAGGGTTTTGATCAGCCGCCGGGCAAGTAACTCAGTCGACAACACAGTGACTATTTGATGCCAGCTATCCTCGACACGCCCTGGGCGGGCCAGACTTTCACTCCGCCCACTCCACTGGATATAGCGACGATCGAAACCGCGATCGTCGGGCAATTGCGTTCGAAGATCAGCCTGATCGAGATCGTGCACTTCCCCGATCGTCCGGAAGCCTATCGGATGACCCATCGGATCGGTGCCGCGCTGGTATCCTATCGCGGCGCGACCTACGGCGATCTGATCGACACCGCCGCGGTGGTGCAACCGCGCAAGCTCGAATTCGAAGTGCGCTTGATGGCGCGCGACCTCGGATGGAGTTACGGCGCGATCGCGACCGGCGTGAGTCCGGGCGCCTATTCCCTGCTCGAGGCCGTGCGCGCGGCTCTGACCGGCTTTCAGATTCCTGGGTGTCGAAAGATCTACCCGCTCAAGGAGCGCTTCGTCGATCGTGATGCGCAGGGCGGAGTCTGGATTTACGCGATCAGTTTCGCGGTTGAAACCCTGGCGGTCGAAGTTTCGCCCGGCGATCAATTCCCGTTGTTCATCACCGGCGTGGCGCAGGGCGCGGCCGGCGAAAGAGTCGCGACGGTCGGCTTGTTCCAGCAAACCTTCGATGCGCACGGATCGGTGCAGCTGCCGTACGGCAATCTTTCAAACGTAGTCATGACTGATCCAAGCGGCCGGCGATACGTCGAAGGAACCGACTATGCGGTTGATGCCGCCAACGGGCGGGTCAGCCTGATAGCCGGCGGCGCGCTTGCTCCAGGAGCCTCCGTTAACGTTACGTGTGGCTATGACCCCTCGGTCGTAATCACCTAGAGACATTTTCACTTGAACCTGAACCGAGGCCGTTAACCCCGCGGCAAACATCCCGCGACAGGAGTCAGATCAATGCCAGCGAGTTTTCTCCATGGAGTCGAGGTAGCGGAATTGACCACCGGACCGCGGCCGGTGACGGTGGTTAAGTCCGCGGTGATCGGGCTGGTCGGCACCGCGCCGGTCTGGAGCGTCAGCAATCCGCCGCCGGCTCAGACTCCGATGCTGGTCAGCTCGGCGCCCGATGCCGCGCAATTCGGACCGCTCATCAAGGGCTATACGATTCCTTACGCGCTCGCGGCGATCCAGGCACAGGGTGCCGGGCAGGCGATCGTTATCAATGTGTTCAATCCGTCGGTGCACACCAGCGTCGTGGCGCCGACGCCCTACACTTTCAGCACCGCCGTGGGGAGCGCGGGGAAAATCAGCCTTGGCCATATGGGCGTATCGCAGGTCGTGGTGACCAGCGACCCTGCGGGGACCACCTATTCGGCCGGCACCGACTACACCCTGGATGCGGTCAACGGCGTGGTGACGCGGGTTGCGGGCGGCCAAATCAATGCGGGTGCGACAGTCCTGGTGTCGTTCAACTACGCCGATCCGAGCAAAGTCCTCGACAGCGACGTGATCGGGACGTACGCGAACGGAGTCTACAGCGGCCTGCAGGCGCTCAAGACCACGTACGGCACGATGGGCTTTTTCGCCAAGATTCTGATCGCGCCCGGCTATTCGCAGAATTCGGACGTCGCCAGCGCACTCACCACCATGGCGGGGACGTTGCGCGCGATGGCGCTGGTCGATTCGGCGCCCGGTATTTCGAGCGCCACCACGATCGCCAATCGTGGCACTGCGGGTGCCAGCTTCGACACCAGCTCGAACCGCGTGATTCTCTGCTTTCCGCAGCAGGTGTTTGTCGACAACGGCCTGGATCCCACCACCGGCGCGCCGGTCAATGCCAACTCGGTCGCGCCGTTTTCGCAGTACGTCGCGGGCGCGATGGCGGCGAAAGACCTGGCCAAGGGCTACTGGTGGTCGCCGTCGAACACCCAGTTCGAGGGCGCGCTCGGACCGGACGTTCCGCTCTACGCCTCAATTCTCGATCCGGCCTCCGACGTGAACAACCTCAACTCCGAGGGCATCGTGACCGTGTTCAACAGCTTCGGCACGGGGCTCCGCGTATGGGGTAATCGCTCGGCCGCCTATCCGACCAGCACCGCGCCCGACAACTTCATCAGCGTGCGGCGCACGATGGATGTGATCGAGGACTCGGTTGAGCTGGCGATGCTCCAGTTCATCGATCAGCCGATCTCGAACGCGCTGATCACGGCGATTCTGGCCAGCGTCAACGGCTTCATCCGCACCCTGATCCAGCGCGGCGCCCTGGTCGGCGGCAGTGCCAGCTATGATCCGGCGCAAAATCCTCCCAGCCAGGTGGCCGCCGGCCAACTGGTGTTCGATATCGATGTGATGCCGCCGCCGCCCGCCGAGCGCATCAGTTTCAACGTCACGATCGATACCAATCTGCTGCAGCAACTCGGCCAAAGTAATCCGCTCGGCGCCAGCCTGATTGGCGCGGCCGGAACCGCGAATCCCTAACGCGAAGGAGACCGCGCGATGGAACTCTCTGTAAATCGCATTACCAACGCGAACATCTATGTCGACGGCATCGGGCTTCTGGGCCGCGCGGAAGAGATCCAGGTCGCGCAGCCCCGCCATCGAATGGTCGATCACAAGGGCCTGGGGATGGCCGGCGTCGCCGAATTCTGGGCCGGCGTCGACAAGCTGGAGTCCCGGATCAAGTGGTCCTCGATCTATCCCGAGGCGCAGCTGCTCGCGACCAGCCCGTTCAACAGCCATTCGTTCCAGGTGATGGGCAGCATCGAGCAGTACACCAGCCAGGGCCGCTCGGCCGAACTGCCGCTGGTCTATCTGATGACCGGCGTGTTCAAGGACGCTGGCACCCTCACCTTCAAGCCTCATGAGAACGTTGACGCGCAGTCAGTGGTATCAGTCTACCATACCGAACTCTACGTGGCGGGCGTTCAGATCTTTCTCTATGACGTGATGGCGAATCTATACCTGGTCGGCGGCGTCGATCAGCTCGCGCATTTCCGCGCCAACCTCGGCGAATAGCTCGACGGACGATTCAGCGATGGCTCAAGAATCTCTCACGGTAAACGGCGTGCCGATCGCTGCGAGCAGCTCCCAGAGCGAACGCACGATCGCGCTGCCCTCGGGGCGGAGCGCCACGATCCGTCGCGGGGTCGGGCGCGATCTGATGCGGGCGCAGCGCGCGGCGCGGAGCAGCGAGCCGGCGGCGATTGTTTTCGCGCTGGTGGCCGAGCTGGTCCGGATCGACGGCAAGCCGATCGTCTACGAGGACGTGCTCGCCATGGACCTGGCCGACGTGCTGGTGCTGCAGGAAGAGGTGGTCGGCGGAAATTTTCAGGAGGCGGCGTTCCCTCCGCCGCCACCATCGCCGGCCTCATCCAGTTCGGCTTCGGCTTTACGGAGTTAGTCGCGATGGAACTCCCGGAGCTCGTGTTCTGGGCCGTCACCACCGCCGAGCATCTGCGCGGCGGCGACCAAACGCCCGGGCACGGAGGGAAACGATGAGTATCGGCGGCAGGTTAGAAATGAGCACGCGACTTTACGTTGGCAACCTGAGCTTCGCGATGACCGATCCGGCGCTCCACGAGCTCATCGGCAGGCTCACCAGCGTAATCCCCGAACACATCGAGCGCGCCGAAATTATTCGCGATCGCGAGACCGGGCGCTCGCGGGGCTTCGGGTTCGTCGATCTAGCCAACTCGGAAGACGCCCAGCGTGCCATCAACGAACTCGACGGCACCGAGGTGATGGGCCGCACGCTGCACGTGCAGCTGGCGAAGCCACGGCTGCAGATGCGGCCGCGGCGCACGATCTAGACCGATGGAACTAACCAGGAAATTCACGGGGGGCGACGCGACGCTTCGTCGGCTCGGCCATTGGGCCGCTGGCACCCGTGCGATCGGAGCCCATCTGGCCCGCGCCGCTCGGCTGCTGGCTCACGCGCCGGGCGCTCGTGCCGGGAGCGAGCCGGCCGAGACCTCGGGACGCGCCATTTCATCGGCGAAGTTATTGCACGACCGATCATCAATCGATCGGCTCGCTGCCGGCATCCGCAACGCGATCATCGCCCGGCTGCCAGGCGTCGTCCGTGCCAGCCGATCCGCTTCATCATCGCTCATCGACCACCGCTCCGGCACGAAGCCAGCAGATGTCGCGGCAAGGGATCGCAACCCGGAATCGGGCGCCGTCAATCGATCGAATCCAAACGCGGCCAGTGGACCGTCGGAGGACGTATCTGCTCGTGATCGAATGCACGCTCGGGTACGCCGACTGTTGGGCGCGTTCACGAGCAATCGCCCCGGACTCGGAGGCATCGCAGGACTGCGCCGTCCCACAGAATCTGTCGGAACCTCGATATCAGAGAGCGCGGCCGCTATGGCTCCCGCCAGCCACGACGTTTCGCGAGCCGATCGCGAGCCTATCCCTAACGCGATCCCGCGGTTCACGGCTCCGCTTAATCATGGAACTCTTGAACGCGCCGTCACCAAGCTGAGGACTACTGAAGTCGCCAATCAACTTTTTCGATCTTCCGGCAGTTCAGTCGCTTCACCAGGAGTCATCGGCGATGCGCGTCCTGATCGCGAGGAACGCGCGCGGTCGTCGGATGAGAGAGATTATCCGTCGCGAGCACTCACCAGAACTCCGAGCCTGGCGACGCCGCTCGTCGACAGTTCGCGGCGCGCCCAACCTGCGCATTTGGTCAGCGTTCCGAGCGGTATCGCATCGCTGTCTGGATTCGATACGCGGCTCGCCGCGCCGAATCGGATCGCATCCGCGCCGATACCCCCATTTCCGACCGCCATGGACGGCGGCAACGATCGGACGCTCGGAAACGCTGCCACCGTTTTCACGGGCCCAAAGGTCGTAATCAATTCTTCGCCGACGATCGTAATCCACGAGGCGCACGGCGCCGACATCGAGGGACGAGTGCTGGGAGCGTTACGCCAGCATGGCGGAGAACTCTACGATCAGTGGCAGCGCGAAGTCGGACGGCGGCAGAGAACTGAGTTCTAGCGAGCAGAGCAAAGGGACGCCACCATGTTCGCGATCTTCGGGAATATTCCCTTCGAGGTTCTGGGCTCGCCGGAGCGCATGGAATCGACGCGCAGCTACGACTACGCGGCACACCCGGTGGTCGAGGATCAGCCGCATCTGCAATGGGTCGGCGATTCGCTCCAGACCATCGCGCTCGAGCTGATGTTCCATGCTTCGTTCACCAACCCGGCAGCGCAATTGGCTGCGCTCGAAGCCGCGGCCTCGGACCATCAGGCGCGGGCGCTGGTGTTCGGCAGCGGAGAATATCGCGGCTACTTCGTGGTGACCTCGCTCAGCGTCAGCTCACGACAGCTTGGCCCCAGCGGCAAAGCGATCGCGATTCAGGCGCGGCTCGTGCTCACGGAATGGGCGATCGGAAACGCGCTCGATCCGAATGCGCCGCCGGTCCCGCTCTTCACGCCGATCGCGCTGGCTGCCGCGCTCTCATCGGGGGATACCGGGAACGGGCCGGGTGCGTCGGCAAGCACCGCCGCTTCGCTGCTTGCCGGGGTCTCGGCGCTCCTCAACAATCCATCTTCAACCGGACCTGGCGGCGCGCAACTGATGCCCGACGACGTGACGCCGTCGCAAATCGTGAGAAGCCCTGGAACCTGAGATGGAAGCGGCTGAGCCGCTTCAGCAAAGAGACCGATGGCGCAGGCAGAATTCATCGAACACGTAACTCTCGCGGGCGAACGTTGGGATTTGGTTGCCTGGATCTACTACGGCGATCCGGCGCTCTACAGCGCGATGGTGATGGCGAATCCGGCGGTGGCCGTCGAGCCGGTCTTCGAGGCCGGCATCCGGCTCAAGGTGCCGGTGTTACACAAGAGCGCCATGATGACTACGAATCTGCCCCCCTGGAAGCATAACTCCTGATGACCTCCAGCCAAGCGATGAGCAACCGGACCGCGACTTTCGCGCGCGGCATAATGCCATGAGTGCCGCAGCCGGCTATCCAGTCCGATCACCACGCTGGATCCTGATCTACGCCGGGAGCGACATCACGGCTGACATCTCACGGATGGTCATCTCGATCGCCTATAATGACTATATCGCCAGCCGCGCCGGCCAGATCGAGGTCGAGCTGGAGGATCGCGACCGGCGCTGGCAGGGGCCATGGTATCCGGCGCTCGGCGACAAGCTGAATCTGCTGATCGGCTATGGCGGCGAGCCACTGCTGCCGTGCGGCGATTTCGAGATCGATCAGCTCGAGCTCGATGGGCCGCCGGATGTTTTCCGGCTGCGCTGCCTGGCCGCCTATATCACGCCCGCGATGCGCACGCCGAACAGCGTGGCGTACGAAAACCAGAGCCTGTTGCAAATCGCCTCCACGGTGGCGGGCAAGTATCAACTCAACGTCGTCGGCGTTGCCGACGCACTCAACCCGGTGTTCGCGCGCGTGACGCAGAACCGGGAAAGCGACCTTGCGTTCCTGAAGCGGCTGGCGACCTCGCACGGCTACGATTTCACCGTGCGTGGCACCGAGCTCGTGTTCTATTCGCGCAGCGCCCTGGAAGCGCAACCGCCCGTGATGACCGTCGCGCGCGGCAACCTCGAGCGCTTCGCGTTCGAAAACCGTACGCGCAGGGTTTACAAGGCCGCCCAGGTAACTTACCAGGATCCCGTCAGCCGCCGGCTGATCACGCAGACCGTCGCGGCTGCCAATGTTCCCACCGGCGACACCTGCAAGCTGACCACGCGCTGC
>JBGPMT010000087.1:0-10327 GCA_041487135.1 Binataceae bacterium (SeqCode)
CGCGCCGACCACGGCGAGAATCCCGCCGACAATCGCGCCCATCAGCACCCGCGGCATCCGCGCGACGAACAGGATCGCATGATCCGGGCTCGCCGAATCAGTAAGCGCGCGAGTAAGGCTGATATGCACGCTGCCGGCGGCGCACGCGCCGATCAGGATCGCAAGCGTCGCCGTCATCAAGACCCCGAGCGTAGCGACCATCCGGGCGCGGGTCAGATGCGAGGCGGCAAGACTTTCGGGCGCCACCGGAAGCCGCCGCGCTTCCAAACTCGGACCGCCGGCACTGGAGGCTGACGCGGCTTTCATCGGCGCGCCAGCGCGGCTTTGAGCGCCGGTTTGGGGGCGAAGGCCTCGGGATGGATCCGTGCGGCGATGATCACGAGCGACTCGGCGATGCGCGGTCCCGGATGGAGCGTCGGGTCCTGCGGGTAGCCGTAGACGCGGCCCTCGCGCACGGCTGGAATCGAGGGGTAGTTCTTCCAGAAATCCGGCACGGAGGACTCGTCGCTGCCCATCTGGCCGTCGAGGATCACTTCGGGCTTCATCGCGATGATGTACTCGACGCTGAGGCGTGGCCAGCTCTCGCTGGCGCCGGCGGCGATATTGGTGCCGCCCGCGAGTCGTATCAACTGGTCGAGGTAGGTCCCCGGTCCGACCGCGACCATCGGCTGATGCCCCACGACCATCAGCACGCGACGTGGCCTGAGACCCGCGAGGCGCGCGCGCGTCGCGTCGAGCTGCTGTCTCACGGTGGCGGCCAGCCGCCGCGCCGCCTGCTGGCGGCCGGTCATCGTGCCGACCCGCTCGATGCCGTCTTCGATTTCCGCGATCGAGTTGTCGGCGACGGTCACCGTTTGGTAGCCCATGGCGACCAGCGCCGAAATCTCGCGCTGGCTCGACGAGATGTCCGCGCCGATAATCAGCGTCGGCGCGAGCGCGATTATCTGCTCCACGTCGGGCATCAGGAACGAGCCGACGCGTGGCAGCTTTTGCGCGGCGGGCGGATAGTCGCAGTAGTCCGAGACGCCGACCAGCTCCGGCCCGGCGCCAAGCGCGAAGATGGTCTCGGTGACCGCCGGCGCGAGTGAGACGATTCGCGGCGGCGCGCCGGAGCCGGCGCGTAATTCGGCGCCGGCGGCGAGTATCGCCGCGGTCAGGAGCGCTGCCGCTGCCGTCCGGCCCACGTATCGAAGCTACCTCAACTTGGCCTGTCCCGTAAGCTTCACCGCCCCGGCTGCGGCGACGCATTGAAACCGCCCGCCCGGCTCGGTTACTTTCGAACAGCAAAGGAGCGTCTGCCGATAGTGCTGAAAATCGCCGTCTGCATCAAACAGATTCCCCTGGTCGAGGACGCCAACTTCGATCCGGCCACCAAGACCATCAAACGCGACGGACCAGCCGTCATCAGCTCATTCGACCTGCGCGCGATTTCGCTGGCCGTGTCGCTCAAGGCGAAAACCGACGTCGAGGCCACGGTCGTCACGATGGGACCGCCGCAGGCGCGCGCCGCGATCGAGGAAGCGCTGGCGATGGGGATGGACCGCGGCGTCCATCTCGAGGATCGCGCCTTCGCCGGCTCGGACACGCTGGCGACGGCGCGGGCGCTCGCGATGTGGCTCAAACGCGAGCCATTCGACCTGGTCCTGATGGGCAAATATACGCTCGATGCCGAGACCGGCCAGGTCGGGCCGGAGGTCGCCGAACTGCTCGGAATCGGGCAGATAACCGGCGCGCGCAAACTCGAGATCGAGGGCCGCACGCTCAAGGCCGAGCGCGAGAGCGATGAGGGATGGGACGAGATCGAATGCGCGATGCCGGCGCTCGTGACCTGCGCCGAGCGCCTCGCCCCGCCGATCCGGGTAAAGCCGGCGGAACGCGAGGCGGCCAAGAGCCGGCCGATCCTCACGGTGCGAGCCGCCGAGCTCGATCCGGACCCCAAGCAATTCGGCTTCGCCGGCTCACCGACGGTGGTGCATGACCTGTTCGTGCAGGAGACGCCGAAGACCGCCTGCCGCTTTATCGACGCGAGCGACCCGGCTCGCGGATGCCGCGAGCTGATCGCCGCACTCGACGAGGCGGGTGCGCTCAAGCCCGATGGCAAACCGCGCCGCCCAGTCACGGCCGGCGCCCGGACCTCCAGCCACGGCAAAGACCTCTGGGTCGCTTGCGAAACCAATCTGGAAGGCGAGGTGACGCGCGGCAGCCTCGAACTGCTGTCGCGCGGCGACGAACTCGCCACCGAGCTTGGCGGCGCGCTGGTCGCGGTCGGATTCCCCGGCACGATGGCGCGCCATGCGGCGCTGCTCGCGGGCTACGGGGCCGACCGCGTGATCGTGATCGACTCGCCGGAACTCGCCCGGTACACGCCCGAGACCGCGGCGGAAGCCTTCGCGGCGCTGATCCGCGAGCGCGAACCGTGGGGAGTCCTGCTCTCCGCCAGCGAGCGCGGACGCGACTGGGGACCGCGGCTCGCCGCGCGGCTGGGCCTGGGCCTCACGGGCGACGCGATCGGAATCGAGCTCGACAAGGAGCACCGGATGGTCGCGCTCAAGCCGGCCTTCGGCGGCAACATCATCGCGCCGATCCTGTCGAGCACTTACCCGCAGATGGCGACGGTGCGGTCCGGGATGCTGGAGTTGGCACAGCCGTCGAGCGCGCGCACGGCCGCAACCGAGCTGGTGCGGCCGCAGCTCGCCGCGCCCCGCAGCCGCCTGGTCAAAGAGCATTCGAATCTCGACCCGTCGCTCCCGCCGCTGGAGGGCGCGGAGGTGGTGGTCGGCGTCGGCATCGGCGTCAACACGCCCGAGGGAATCGAGCTGTGCAAGGAGCTGGCGCGCGTGATCAAGGCCGGGATGTGCGCGACGCGGCGCGTCACGGACCAGGGGCTGATGCCGCGTCAGTTGCAGGTCGGGCTTACCGGCAAGGCGATCGACGCGCGGCTCTACTTCGCGATAGCGATTCGTGGCCAGCCGAACCATACGGTGGGAATCAAGCGGGCGCGCACTATCGTCGCGATCAACAAGGAACAGGATTCGGCGATTTTCGAGCGCGCCAGCTTCGGGCTGGTCGGTGATTTCAATGTCCTGGTGCCCGCGCTGACCGACGCCTTCCGGATTCGGCTCGGCGTGTAAACGTTCCCGCGCCTTTTTTCGCGGCAATTCCGATCGGCTCAGCGGCCGGAGCGGTTGCACATGACAAGGGAGTTCGCTTCCGGGGCCGGCCTCCGGTAGCCTCACATCGATGGTTTCATACAGGGGAATGCTCGCCCTGATTGCGGCGCTGGCTGTGGCGGTTGGGCTGACCGCGATGGGCGCGCGCGGCCAGACCTCATCCGATGACGAGGCCGACCAATCCGGGGCGATGCCCGCGGCGGTCGCCTCGGCGAAGCCCTACCTGCTGTTCCAGGCCGTCGGCACCGGGAGCGAAACTGAGAGCTCGGGAGCCTGCAGCGGCGTTCCATGTTCGAATATGGGCGTTTGTAGCTGCATCATATGGTCGGCGCTGCCATTCAGCAGCACCGCGCTCGGCAACGGCACCTTTACCGCCCATCTCAATATCGACACCGATCACACAACCAACCTCCCCACATCGGACGGCACATGCTATCAGGTGGCCGGGGTCGGCAAGCTTTCGACCGGCGCCAACGCCGCGATGGCGCTCAATATCGCCGGCACGGCCTGCGATGTCGCGTCGCCTAACAGTAAGCTACAATTTTCGGGTAGCTACACGGTCACGGGCGGCACCGGTCCGTATGCCACCACAGCGAACGGAGTGGGAAACGCCACGGCCACCATGGCCCACCAGACTGGCACGCATAAGGTAGCCTGGACGCTAATCGGCACGATACACAAGTAGCGCGCCCGGGAGGCCCGCTCGACAGCGCTATTTCTCCGCGGCTTATTTCTGAGCGTCGAAGATTCCCGGCTGCGCCGCTTCGGCCCCGGCCTCCATCGCTTCGGCGGGAAAGAGTCCCGGCCGGTCGGCAAAGGGCCGGAACTTTTCGTAGAGGTCGGCGAGCTTGGCCTGGTAATACTCGACGTTCTCGTCGGGGTTGGCCGGGTCGTAGTCGGAGACCATTTTGGCGGCCGCATTGACCTTGACCTTGGTGCCGCGGCCGGTGACGTAGTAGGAGACCTGGTCGCCGCTCTGGTACTGGCGCTCGGCGCGCAGCGCGAGCTCGTATGCGGCGGCGGCGTTGCGGCGTTTGGCGGCGATCTTCTGGCGATAGACCTCGAGCGAATCCTGCAGCGTCTCGGTCTTCATCAGGTCGATGATCCCGAACTCGTGATTTTCGATCTTGCGGCGATACTCCTCGTAGAGCTGCGGGATCTCGGCGCGCCGCTCCGATAGCAGCAGCCGGAAGAAATCCTCCATGAAGCGGCGCTGGAAACGTTCCAGTCCGCGCGAGCGCAGGCCCGAACCGCGAATCGTGGTCTCGCCGGCCTGGTCGAGCAGGACGTAGTTTTTCATCTTGTAGGAGAACATCGCGGGATAGCGGCCATCGATCTCGAGCCGGATCCCGGCGGGCATCGCGGCCGCAACTTTCTCGAGCAGCGCCTCGGCCGCGCCCGCGTCCTCCATCGCGAACGGCGCGACGAAGTAGATTCCGTCGGTATCGCACTCGATGACCTGCGCGCCGTTGCCCTCGAGCACGCCGATCGCTTTCCGGATCAAATCGCGGCCGGCGCGCGTGACATTGTTGGCCGCAACGAAATCGTTGAAATGGCAGAGCGCGAAGCCGAGGTAGCCGTAAAACGAATTGATCAGAATCTTGAAAGTCTGCTGCATCGCCTCCAGGTTGCGGCGCTCGGCGCCGGCGGCTTCGGCCGCGGCGTTCTTGGCCTCGATACGGAAGCTCCGCAGGTCGCCGAGCATCTTGAGGAACACGCCGAGCCGATCGCTCAGCGGCGCATGCCCGTACTGGAGCATCAGCGACGGATAGAGCGAGGTCACGTCGCAATGGAGCACGTTGCGCGCCACGCCGCAGCGGCGGATCTCGGTGTGGCCGCCGGCGACCTCGGCTGGCTCGGCGGGGGTGGGAATCGAGTGGCGCGCGGCCAGATAATTGCGCATCAGCAGGGCGTCGATACGGGTCGCGTTGCCGCGCAGCACGACGTTCTGGAACGAGTAGGGAAAGATCTGTGCCTGGATGAAGTAGCTCGGGGCGAGCAGCGCGGCGAGGGCGCCTGCCTCCCGCGCATCCTCCAGCGCCGAGCGCATCAGCAGCGCGGGTTCGTGGTCGAAGTAATGGCTCATGCGAGCTGGATCGAGATAGATGCGATCGGGGCCGGCGATCCGGAAATGCTCGGCCAGCTCTCGGAGCCCAAAGCCCTCAAGCTCGCGGCTCGCGAGGTCATAAAATTGCGCCAGTATCCAGGTATCGATTACCGAACGGCCGTAGACCTCGTAGCGCCGGTAGGCGATCGTGCGCTCGGCGATCTGCAGGCGCGAGGCGCGGGCCCGAAGCTCGCTGCCGTCACGGCCGAGCGTCAGCTTGACCTTGTGGCGGCGGGCGCGTTGTTCGAGGTACTCGAGGTCGAAGCGGAACAGGTTATGACCCTCGATAACGTCGGGGTCGCGCTCGCGCACGATTCGCACCAGCTCCTCCAGCATCGCGCGCTCGTCCATCGCATGGCCGTCGAGCACGCGCTCGAAGCCAGCTGAGTCCGTGATCGCAATCGCGGTTATCCGGTCGCCCTCGCGCCCGGCGGAGGCGAACTCGAAGCCGCCGCTGGTGTAGGTCTCGAGATCGAGCTGAAGGCGGCGCAGATCCTGGAATCCGAGCCCGATAAAAAAGGTCGCGCCGGTGAGCATCAGATGCTGCTCGACCAGGTCGGTGAGCACGAAATAGGGCGCGTCGGCCGCGCCGGCGGACTTGCCCGAGAGGGCGCGCAGATGACCCTTGGCAGCCTCCAGCGCCGCGGCCGAACCGAAGGCCACCAGGTAGCGGAAGCGGAAATCCCCGGCCAGTTCGATAGTCTCATGGGGGAGACGTGCGCCCTTCATCAGCTCGCGGTCGGCGAGCAGGAGAAAAAGGCGCAGCGGCCGCCGCTCGCGAGTCAACTGGCCGTCACGGCGGCGGAAAATCTCTACCTCGCCGGGCGAGGCGATTTCCAGCGCGACGATCGAATCCTCGGCGGGGTCGCCGAACAGCAGCCGATTGCCATAGAACTGGCGTGAGATCTCCTGGTAGCGGCTCATCGCGGCCCGTCCATCGACCGCTTATCGAAAAAGCCCGGCGAAGGCGAGGATCATGATAAACACCACGTAGGCGACCCCGCCGAGCATCAGGCTGAAGGTCCCGAGCTTCCCATCGCGCAGGTTCAGGTAGAGAACTGCGGAGGAGACCAGGCCCACGGCGCCGCCGATCAGTTCGGCGGGGGAGAGATGCCAGGGCGTGAAGACCACCCCCAGCGCTACCGGGATACAGGACTGGAAGACCATCGCGCCGGTGATATTGGCGAGCGCGAGATGGTCCTTGCGCTGCCGAATCCAGACCACGGAGTTGTACTTCTCGGGCAGCTCGGTCGCGAGCGGGCTCAGGATCAGCGACAAGACCCCGGGGTTCATGCCGGCATGTCCGGCGAACAGGATGACCTGGTCGACGAACACCCACGCGCCGGCCAGGATCGCGAGCACGCCGACGATCACCTGGGACGTGGTGGCGAAATTTCTCGGGTCTAAGGGATCGCCGCCCATGACTGTTTCGAAATAGAGACCGTGGTCGACCACCGAGTCGGCGCTGCGGGTCATGCGCAGCATTATCAGAGTGTATGCGAGGTAGATTACGAGCAGCGCGCCGGCCGTCGCATAACGGAGGAGAGGCCCGGGAAAGCCCAGGCCGAGCAACATCAGGGCGAGGAAAATCGGGAGGAAAAAGGCCAGGTCGCGACGCGCGTCCTCGCGCGTGACGCGCAGTGCCGCCTGCTCGCGGCGGCTCCGAAAAGCAACCCCCGCGATACCCATCACGAACAGCGCGATCGTCGAAAGCATCAGCGGTGCTCCGACGATCGCGCCGACGCCGACCGCGCTATGCTCGTCGGTCCCGGACCGCCCCATCAGCAGGGCCACCACCGGGATGAAGGTCTCGGGCAGGGCGGTGCCAATCGCGGCCAGCAGGCTGCCGACCGCGGCCTCGGCGATTTCGAGCCGATGGCCCGCCCATTCGACTCCGTTGGTAAAAAGCTCCGACCCGGCAAGGATAAGAGCGAAGCTAAAAGCCAATAAGACCGTATGTTCGAGCAAACCACGCCTCCCGCCGTCCACCCCGCACGGTTCGGCACCGAATGGTTATATTACAAATAGGTCTGATAAAGCCGGCTGAGGGGGGCACTACCATTGGAGCCAACTGGAGACAACAAGGTAATTTCGGCTATACTAGGCAGTTGGCGACACACGGGTCCAGATGGAAGGGGTGCCAGTGGACGCATCTGAGAGGCGAGTGACCCGGTGAGACGACGGATTTGACTTTCGGGGGATACGCCTCTAAGGTGGGCCACTTCAGTATTGTAGCCTTTGCCGTTCGAATTCGTCTCTATTGTAGTGATATGGAGAGGGCCCCGGGAACCAGCGGGTCTCTGTCACTCCTGCCCGCTGAGGCGGTCGGGACGCATCGTGTAAGGGCATGAAGCAGAAGTACGAAGGCAAGGATTTGCAGGGCCTGGTCGACCTCGGCAGGGAGCAGGGCTACCTGACCTTTGACCAGGTCAACGATTTCCTCCCCCAGGACGTCGCCTCGCCGACCGATCTCCGCGCCGCGCTCGAAAGCTTCGAGGACATGGATATCAAGGTCCTCGAGGAGGTTCCGACCGAAGGGGCTGAGACCGATGTCGAGACCGAGACCAAGGAGGAGGCCGAGGAGGCGCGCGAGGACGCACCCGAAGTCGTCGGCGAGTCCTCCGATCCGGTCCGCCTCTACCTCAAGGAGATGGGCAACTTCCAGTTGCTCTCGCGCGAGCAGGAGGTCGAGATCGCCAAGCGCATCGAGGCGGGCGAGATGGAGGTCGAGGAAGAGGTCCTGAGCTCTCCGGTCACGCTCGATTTTGTCATCGGCCTGGGCGATCGCGTCGAGAGCGGCGAGGCCGACTTGCGCGAGGTGTTCGAGGAGAACGAGGAGCCCGGTGATTCCTCCGACGAGGAGCGCCGCACCGAGGCCAACGAGAAGCAACTCAAGAAGTTTTTCACCTCGACCCGCAAGCTCAAGGCCATGCACGCGAGCCTCGGGGAGATCGAGGAGGAGCTGCACGGCAAGGTCGGACCGCGCCGCCGCCCCAAGCTCGCGAAGACCCATGGCCGGCTCAAGGAGCGGGTCAAGAACGAGCTGCGCTCGCTGCAGCTTTCGCGCCGCGTGTTGGATGCGGTGATCGGCGAGATGCGCCGGCTGCTCAACGAGTATCGCGGCGCGCTCACCACCATCGAGCGCTACCAGGAGGCGACCGGGCGCTCCAAGAATCAGCTGCTGCGCGAGGCCAGCGAGGCCGAGGACCGCCGCCACGTGCTGCGGGTCAACGGCGGACGCGAAAACCTGCTCGATATCGCACAGAAGATCAAGGACGCGCAGAAGACGATGCGGACGGTCGAGCGGCGGGTCAAGGCCGACGGCGAGCAATTCGCGCGTTCGCTAGAAATCATCGCCGCGGGCCAGGACAAGAGCCGGCGCGCCAAGAAGGAGCTGACCGAGGCCAACCTGCGCTTGGTCGTGAGCCTCGCCAAGCGCTACACCAATCGCGGGCTGGGCTTCCTCGACCTGATCCAGGAAGGCAATATCGGCCTGATGCGCGCGGTCGACAAGTTCGAGTACCAGCGCGGCTACAAGTTCTCCACCTACGCGACCTGGTGGATACGGCAATCGATGTCGCGCGCGATCGCCGACCAGGGACGCACCATCCGCATCCCGGTCCACATGGTCGAAACCATCAACAAGCTCTTGCGCGTGACGCGCCTGCTGGTGCAGCGCCTGGGCCGCGAGCCCACGCCCGAGGAGATCGGGGAGCAGATGGAGATGCCGCTCGACAAGGTCCAGCGCGTGCTCAAGATCGTCAAGGAACCGATCTCGCTGGAAACCCCGATCGGCGACGAGGAAGAGAGCTCGCTCGGCGATTTCGTCGAAGACGCATTGGCGCCCTCGCCCGTCGAAGCGGCGATCCAGGGGAACTTGGGCGAGCAGACCCGCAAGGTGCTGGCGACCCTCACGCCGCGCGAGGAGCAAATCCTGCGGATGCGCTTTGGAATCGGGCAGAAGACCGACTACACGCTCGAAGAGGTCGGCAAGCAGTTCGCGGTCACCCGCGAGCGGATACGCCAGATCGAGGCCAAGGCGCTGCGCAAGCTGCGCCAGACCGGCCGCTCGCGCAATCTCGAAGGCTTCATGGAACAGGATTAGCCGGCCGCGCGCGATTCCCGGATCGTGCGCGTTCCGGTTCGGTACGCGACGGCCGCCCCGGTCCGACAGGATCGAGCGGCCGCTCGCGCGATAGTGCCCGCCTTTGCGGGCATCAGCGGGACCGACCGTCCGCTCCAAAACGTCCATCCGGCAACCGGTTGCGGCGTGTGAAACTTCTGCGGCTGCCATCGTCCATAGGTTTGGGCTAGGCTAGCGCAGCGTTTATCGCGGGCATGACCTTTGCTCGGTTATTCGATGAATATGCGGTCTTCATTGATATTGCGCCGCTCGCCGATAGCGCTGGCGATAGCCGCGATCGCGATGCTCTACCTGGTTTTCTTCCGGGGCGGCGCGCCCGCCGCTACCTATGTCACGGCCGAGGTCACGCGCGGATCGATCGTGCGCTCGGTGGTCGCGACCGGCACCGTCAACCCGGTCACGACTGTGCAGGTCGGCAGCTACGTTTCGGGACCGATCCAGGCGATCTACGCCGATTTCAATTCGGCGGTTAAGGCCGGCCAGCTGATCGCGAAAATCGATCCGCGTCCGTTCGAAGTCAAAGTCGCCCAATCCTCCGCAGCGCTCGCCAACGCCCGGGCGCAGTTGGCCAAGGACTCGGCGGACATGGCCTACAAAAAAATCACCGAAGCGCGCGATGGCGAGCTGCTCGCCGCCGACGCCATCTCGCATGACGCCGCCGACAGCGCGCGCAGCGCCTACCTGCAGGCCCGCGCGCAGGTCGAGCTCGATCGCGCCAATATCCAGCAGCAGCAGGCGATGCTGCACGAGGCGCAGGTCAACCTCGGCTACACCGATATCGCCTCGCCGGTCGACGGCACCGTGGTGTCGCGCAATGTCGACGTCGGCCAGACCGTCGCCGCCAGCTTTCAAACGCCGACCCTGTTCCTGATCGCGCGCGATCTCACGCAGATGCAGGTCGACACC
>JBGPMT010000088.1:0-10277 GCA_041487135.1 Binataceae bacterium (SeqCode)
AGCGGTTGGGATGTGCGAGCTCGCCCAGCAGCTCCTGCGTCCGCCCGATCTCCGCGACCGGCGCGTCAGGTTCCTTGCGCAGCCCGAGCGGGATGGAATGGCTATAGGTATGATTACCGATCCAGTGGCCTTCGGCGCTGGCCCGCTCGGCGAGCGATCTCCTGACGGGATCTTCGAGTTTCCGACCGAGCACGAAGAAGGAGCTTCGCAGGCGGTAGCGCTGCAGGATCTTCAGCACTTCGCCGGTAACCTCGGCCTCCGGGCCGTTGTCGAAGGTCAGCGTCAGCTTGTGCACCATTGGTCTGCGCGCGCCTTAGCTAGCATATAGCATCCCCTGGCGGGCGGGTAACGCATCTTCCGGGGAGAGGGAACTTGGGCTGACGCCTTATGCCTTGAGCCAACCGATAGACTTCTCTTGCTTGTTTTTTTCTGAACGACTGCCAAATACTGGTTTCGTCGCCGTAAATTTGCTTAGGTAGCCCTATGGAAGAAACGCGGAAAAGCGACGGTGCGGTCAAAACCACACCCCGCGTGCTTACGGTGAGGGAGCTGGCTGATTACCTGCGAGTCCACCCGAGTACGGTCTACCGCCTGCTCAGGACGAATCAGTTGCCGGGTTTCCGAATTGGCAGCGACTGGCGCTTCAACATCGAAGTTATCGATCAGTGGTGCACCAGAGAGGGAGCCGGCGCGTCGCGAGGATCGAGGGGTAGGCGCAAGCGGGCCAGCAACGAGTAGGTAATCCCGCCGAGCAGCCTGCTCCGAGGGGGAAGCAGTGTTGCGCCCTCCGAGCGAAGTGGCCTAGCCACCGTATCCACGAACTGAATCATCCGCGGGTACGCGACGCGCAAGCATCCCTGCCGCCAGCGCGGAGTAATCACGCTGCACGAGCATCAAATCCGCAGCCACCATTGCCGTTCGGGCGATTGCGGTCTGCGCCGCGACCTAGCAAAATTGTCGGACCGATGACGGAAACTTCGGAAGCGGCGCATTTCAGGCTTCTGTACGATCTCGGCTGCGCGTTTTCGGCGAAGATCGATCTGCCTGAACTCATTCCGTTCGTGATCGCCAAGTGCCGCGAGGCGCTGGATGCCGAAGGCGTTTCCGTGATGCTGCTGGATCGGGAACGCAAGGAACTCTATTTCCCCTACGTCTCCGGCAATGATGCGCGGGTCAGGGATCGATTGAGCCATCTCCGCTTTCCGGCCGACTCCGGGATAGCGGGAGCGGCGCTGAAAACCGGCCGCGCGATCCTGGTCAAGGATGCCCAGGGCGACCCGCGCTTTTATCCAGGCGTCGACCGCGAGACCGGCATCACTACCCACAGTGTTGTTGCAGTGCCGCTTACTTCGGCGCGGGGCACGATCGGCGTGGTCGAAGTCGTCAACCGCCGCGGCGGCGCCTCGTTCGTCGACCAGGATCTCCATTTCCTGGAGGCGGTATCAGGCAGCATCGCGATCGCAATCGAAAACGCCCAGCTATACGCCAAGCTGCGCGACTCCGAAGAGAGTCTCCGCACCCAGGTCGGTGTGCTGCGGCGTGACTTGGCGCGCAACGACCTGTTCACCGAGATCGTCGGCACCGGGCCGCGGATGGCCGAGGTATTCCGGCTGATGGAGACCGCGGCAGCCTCTTCGATCACCGTGCTGGTCGAAGGTGAGACGGGCACCGGCAAGGAGCTGGTAGCGCGCGGGATCTATCGCGCGAGCGCGCGCAGCGAAGCGCCCTTCGTGGCGGTGAATTGCGCGGCCGTCCCCGAGTCGCTGCTCGAGAGCGAACTGTTCGGCCATCGGCGCGGCGCTTTCACGGGCGCGGTGCGCGACAACCCGGGGCTTTTCCGGGCCGCCGATGGCGGAGTTGTGTTCCTCGACGAAATCGCTGATATGCCGACCGCGATGCAGGCGAAGCTGCTGCGCGTGCTCGAGGAGGGCGAGGTCGTTCCGGTTGGCGACAGCTTCCCGTTGAAGGTCGACGTACGGGTGCTCGCGGCGACCAACCGCGATTTGAAGACCGCGATGGAACGCGGCGGCTTTCGCGAAGATCTGTACTACCGTCTGGGCGCCTTCGCGATAAAACTTCCGCCGCTGCGCGAACGCCGTGAGGACATCCCGCTGCTGGCGAGCCGGTTCATAAGCGTCTGCTCCGGACGGCATAACAAGCGCGTAAGCGGTATCGATCAAAGTGCGCTCGATCTGCTGGTGGAGTGCGACTGGCCGGGTAACATCCGGCAACTCAGGAACGAGATTGAACGGGCGGTGGCGCTGGCGCCGGACGGCGGATCGATCCTGGCGGACAACTTCTCTCCGGCGCTCAGGGAGAAGTCGGGCCGCCCGCCCGTCATCAACGAGCAAGCGGTCGCGCCCAAGGCGATAGCCCGCGCCGCGCCGGATCGCACGCCGCCAGGCGAGGCCGGTAAGCCGCTGCGTGAAGCGCGGGCGGCTTTCGAGGCGGAGTACATCGGCGAAGTCCTGGCACGAAACCAGGGCAACGTCTCGCGCGCGGCACGCGCCCTGGGTATCTCGCGCCCGGCCCTCCAGGAGAAGATGAAGCAGTATTTGCTGCGCTAAGTTTTCTTGGCACTCTGCCAAGTGGCACCATCCGACTTTTGGCGGTCGTTGCGGGCGCGATTTTCGATTTCTTTGTAAAATCAACTACATAGCCCTCGGCGAGACGGCGGTACAGAGATTGCTTCAGCTATCTGTATCGTTCGCGAGGAGTCGCAAGGGGGCCATGCAAACTTACCTAAAGGAAAAACGCAATCTGCGCCGCGAGGTTGGCAGCAGCCGACGTTCCGGAACCTGTGGTCAAACCAGTCTCGATCTCGAGCTCCTGAAGATAGCTTCGGTTCGCTTCGAGGCGTTCCGCGATCGCTTTGGCCGCGACCCGTTTCCGGACGAGCCGCTGTTCTTCGATCCGAGCCGGGACCAGCCGGTCGCGCCTGCGTCCGCCGAGATGCGGACCCAGCTGCTGGCCGCGGCGTCGGCAACCAGGTCGGACCGCGTATCGCTGCTCAGGTACTTCGGACTGGAGTAGACCGACTAAAACAGGTGGGCAGCTCGATCAGGCCTCCCCTACGCTTCTGATCGGGCGCCCGCCTGTATCAATCGGATTCCAAACCCAGTTCTCTCCGAACCAGGTGCACGATCACCTCGGGCGCCTGTGCGACGTCCACCATCAGTGCGTCCGCAGGCTCCTCGAGTGTGTCGAACTGCGTCGACAGAAGACCCCGGCTCATGAAATGGTTCGCGCGGGCTTCAAGGCGCCTTCCGATCAGACGCTGGTCGCCTTTGAGATAGACCAGCCTGACATTGACCGGGTCCACCACCAGCAGTTGCCGGTAGGCGCGCTTCAACGCCGAGCACGCCGATCACCGCGCTACCCGGACCCGCCAGCGTCGCCTCGATCACGGCTCGCACCGACTCAAGCCAGGGCCATCGATCGCCGTCGCCCAGAGCGATCCCGCGGCGCATCTTCTCGACGTTGGCCGGCGGATGGAAGTCGTCGGCGTCATAAAACCGCCAGCCCAGTTCGCGCGCCAGGCGTATCCCGATCGTGGTCTTGCCGGCGCCTGACACGCCCATCAGGACGATCACCATACGGCGCGGGATTGGATTGCCGGCGGCGTGAGATGACGGTATGTCAGCCGGGCGCAGTCATTGCCGCCCAAAATGCCGGTCCTACTCGTTCACGACCGCCATCAGGTCGATCTCGACCAGAAACGCGGCATTCGAAAGGCGCGTGACGCCGATCAGTGTGCTGGGAGGAGGCCGGTCCTTGTCGAAGAAGGCGGGCACGGTCGGGTCGGCGAGCACCTTCAGAAACTCGTCCACATCGAGGACGAACATCCTCCGGTAGACGACGTCATCCCAGGTGGCGCCTACCGCCTTGAGTTGGATATCCAGGTTCTCCATCACCTTGAGATATTGCGCGCGGTAGTTTCCCGGTGCGACCGGCTTGTAGTTTTCGTCCGATGGAGTCTGGCCCGCTATGAACAACAGCTTCGCCGGACCCTTGACGGTGACTATGCGGGTGAAGGCCGGATGCTTGAACAGGCCGGGCGGATTTATAAACTCTCTTTCCATTTTTGGATCACCCCGAGCGGTTGCGGTTGAGCGATTTGCGGAGCATGCCGATATCTGCGCCGGGCACCGCGCGACTCTAATCGCAGTCGGCGGTTTTCGTCAAACCGGTCAAGCACAATTGGCGCCCTTGCGAGGGCTGTGTTATGAGGCTGAGCAGGCCAGCGGCGGCCAACCTTGAGCAGCGCGCCGCAGCGAGGAAATTACGATGTCGATCAATGCCGGTGACATGAATAACCTGGTGCAGCCCGATCGGGTCCATCGCAGTCTCTATGTCGAACCCGAGATTTTCGAGCTGGAGATCGATCGCATCTTCGGCCGCGCGTGGCTCTATGTCGGTCACGAAAGCCAGGTGCCGAAGCCAAGTGCGCATTCTCGCAATTGGGCAGGCCACGGCACGGCCCGAAACCGTCGGGACGTAGACCCCAAGAAAACCGTCGGGACGTAGACCCTAAAACACGCTGTCGAGCGACCTGACATCGTCGGGATCGAGCCGCAGCTCGAGCGAGGCCACGTTCTCCTCCAGGTGCGTCATCGACGAGGTGCCGGGTATCGGGAGCATCACCGGCGAGTGCTGAAGCAGCCATGCCAGCGCGACCTGCGAGGGGGTAGCCTGGTGGCGCGCCGCGATGCGCGCGAGCGTGCCGCGCCGGTTGAGCAAGGAGCCGGCGCCGAGCGGGTACCAGGGGATGAAAGCGAGCCCGTCCCGCTCGCAGGCGGCGAGCACGCCCTCGGATGAGCGGTCGGAAAGATTGTAGAGATTCTGCACCGATACGATCGGGACAATCGAACGCGCCCGTTTGAGTTGCGCCGAGCTGACGTTGGAGAGCCCGACATGGCGGATCTTGCCGGCTGACCGCAACTCGGCCAGCGCGCCGACCGACTCCTCGAACGGGACCCGGTCGTCGACCGTATGGAGCTGATAGAGATCGATCCGCTCCAGGCGCAAACGGCGCAGACTCCCCTCGCAGGCTTCCTTGAGATGCGACGGCCGGCCGTCGGGATGCCATCGTCCCGGCTCGGGCCGCACGTAGCCGCTCTTGGTCGCGATGACCAGGTCGGAGGGATAGGGATGAAGCGCCTCGGCGATGAGCTGTTCCGAGACCTCGGGTCCGTAGGAGTCGGCGGTATCGATCAGATCGACCCCGAGCGAGATGACGCGCCGGAGCAGGAGCTTGGCTTCGACCGGATCCCTGGGCGGGCCCCAAATCCCGGGACCCGTTATCCGCATCGCGCCGAAGCCGAGCCGATGGACGGTCAGGTCTCCGCCCAGGCGGAAGGTCGTCGGGTGAACGGGCGTCTCTCCCATGAGCGTGGCCACCGTCTAATACCTGCGGACTGGTCCGCGGCCAAGCAGCTTTTGATCGCGAGAAAGCAGGCCTACTTATAGAGTAAGAGTCCGCGCAGCGCGTGACAAGCTGACGAGGGTTCGGGCTTGGGCGCCTTCTGCGATGCAGGGATCGGGGACGAGGTCGGTTTGAATTCGACATCTGCCGCCATCGATGGTCCTCGCGGTTGGCCGGCTTCAGGCAGCGGCCGGATAGCTAGCAACATACAATTTGCCGATCCGAGCGGCGATAGCGTGTGACCATTGACGCCGCTTGCCCGGACGGTCCATTGTTCGACGGTCGGGCGAAATTGTGCCGATTGGCAGCGATCGCCGAGTGACGCCACGGGAGACGATGGCTATGGCAGCAAAGGTATGCATGGTGCCCGGGATGGCGGAGTACCCGCGCAACCACTGGTATGTAATCGCGTTTTCGCGCGAGGTGGGGCGCGAGCTGCTGCATCGCGACTGCCTCGGCGATCCGCTGGTGCTCTACCGGACCGCGGACGGCGATCCGGTCGCGCTGTTCGACCGCTGCCCGCATCGCGGCCTGCCGCTCTCGATGGGCAAGCTGATAGGCGACGTCGTGCAATGCGGCTATCACGGCTTCCAGTACAATCGCGCGGGAACCTGCATCGAGGTGCCGTCACAGGAGACAGTGCCCGCCACGATGTGCGTGCATCGCTACCCGCTGGTCGAGAAGTGGCAGTGGCTCTGGATCTGGATGGGCGACCCGGCCCGGGCCGACCCGGCGCTGATTCCGGACCATCGTGAACTCGGGCTGGAGGATCCGGCGCTCACCAGCGAGCCCTATTTCATCCTGCCGATCGAGGCCAACTACCTGCTGGCGCTCGAGAACCTGGTCGACGCCACGCACATCACCTATCTCCATGCCGGCAGCTTCGATACCGGTAACGTCGCGATGGTTCCGGCCCGGCTCGAGCAGCGCGGGACACTGGTGCGGATGGTGCGCGAGATGAAGAACGAGCTGGTCGCGCCGATGATCCGCGAGATGTTGTCGTTGAAGGGCGACCGCGTGGATCGCGCGCTGATTCTCGATAACTACTCGCTCAGCCTGTTCGTGGTAAGGTTCATTTTCACCGAGCCCGACCATCCGGAGACCGGCGAGCGCGTGAGCAACCTGTTGATCGCGGTCACCCCGGGCGGACCCAAGAGCGTCTACCAGATCTGCGCGATGGCGCAGACCGTCCCGGACCAGCGGTCGAACCGTTTCGATGAGCTCAAGATGGTTCTAAGCCAGGACAAGGTGGCGCTCGAGGCGATCCAGCAGTCCTTCGGTCGGCTCGGTCCCGAGCGATGCCCGGAGTACAGCGTCAAGTCGGATGCGAATTCAATGCGGACGCGCCGGATGATCGCCGGGATGATCGAAAAGGAAAGGGCCGAGGCGGACTTGAACGGCGCGAAACCGAAGACCGTGCGCCGGCGCTCGGTCGAAGCGGCGGCGGCGAAGTGACTATCGATCGCGGGCAAACGTGATGGCGGCGGATCCGGGCCCATCGAAGCACGCAGCGACCCTCGCGCCGACCGGCGAGGAATCGGCCGCCGCTGAAGCGGCGATCCTCGCCCGCCTGGTCGCCACCGCCAAGGATCTCGTGCCGGTCCTGCGCGAACGGGCGGCGCGATGCGAGGAGATACGCCGGCTGCCCGACGAAACCTTTTACGACTTCCGTGCGGCGGGCTTCTTCAGGATTTTTCAGCCCCGCCGCTACGGCGGCTACGAACTAGACTATGGTTTCCCGCAAATCGAGATCGCGCGCGAAATCGGGCGGGGATGCGGGTCCAGTGCCTGGGTGCAGACCGTGATGGCGTGTCATTCATGGATCATCGGGATGTTCCCGGAACGCGCACAGAATGAGGTATGGGGCGAGACGCCCGAGGCGGTCGCGGTCACGGCGACCTTTCCGGAACAGGCGCGGGTCGAGCCCGCAGACGGCGGCATCAGGCTCTGGGGGCGCTGGAAGTTCTCCAGCGGCGTCGACCATGCGGACTGGGCCCTGATCGGAGCGCCGGGCAAGCGCGCAGACGGCGGCTTCGAGCTGCTCTGGACGCTGGTGCCGCGGCGCGATTTCGAGATTATCGACACCTGGTTCGCGGGCGGGTTGCGCGGCACCGGCAGCAAGGACGTCGCGATGAACGGCGCGTTCATCCCCGACCATCGGATCGTGACGCACAGCATCCTGGCGCAGGGCCAGGGACCAGGCGCCGCGATCAACCGCAAGCATATCTACCGGCTCCAGATATTCTCGATCTATCCGTACAACATCTGCACGCCGGCGCTTGGAATCGCGCGCGGAGTGCTCGAGGGTTACACCGAGCGGGCCGGCAAGCAGGGCCCCAACGCTTTCGGGGTACGGACCGCCGAGGTCGAGATCAATCAGCTCAAGGTCGCCGAGGCGGCCGTGATGATCGACGCGGCCGAGACGCTGCTGCGCCGCAACGCGCGCGAGATCAATGACCTGGCCCGTGCCGGAATCCCGCTGCCGATAGAGAATCGCGTCCGCTACCGCCGCGATCTCTCGTATGCGGCGCTGCAATGCATGCGCGCGGTCGATCTCATCCACTACATCGGCGGCGCGCATGCGTTGTTCGAGGAGAATCCCATCCAGCGCGCTTTCCGCGACGTGCACGCCGTCAACGCGCAAATCGGCCTGCGCTGGGATATCGGCGCGCTCTCCTACGGCCGCTTCGCGCTTGGTCTGGAGCTCCACGACCCGTTTCTTTGATGAGGGTCCTATGGAAACCATCTATCGCGCCGAAGTGATCGGCTCGCTGCTGCGTCCCGCCTATCTGAACGAGGGGCGAGCGGCGCTCGAGGCCGGCCGGATGAGCGCGGCCGATTTCAAACGGCTCGAGGACCACGCGGTCGACGAGGCGCTCGCGCTACAGGAGCGCGCCGGCGTCGACGTGGTCACCGACGGCGAGATGCGCCGCATGATCTTCACCCAGCCGCTGACCGGGGTGCTCGAGGGCGTCGCGCCGGTCGGCCGCATCACGCTGCATTGGCGCCGCAAGGAAGGCGAGGTCTGGAAGGAGCAACAGAGCCAACCGCCGATGTTCGCGGTGGTCGGCAAGATCAAGCGCAAGCGATGGCTCGCGCGCGACGAGTTCGAGTACGCGCGCACGCGCGCCAGGCGGCCGCTCAAGGTGACGCTGGCGGCGCCGACCATGGCGATGAATCTATGGTCGCCGCAGCATTCGCTCGCCGCCTATCCGGAGTTCCCGGCGCTGCTCGCCGACGCGGTCGATCTGATTCGCGACGAGATTCGCGAGCTCGCCGCGCTGGGCTGCAAGTACATCCAGATCGATGCGCCAGAGCTGACCTGGATCGCCGACGAGGTCAGGCTCCAGGAGCTCGCCGGCATCCATCCGAAGTTGCCCGGATGGTTTCGCAACGAGGGGCTCGACGCCCTCAACGCCGTCGCCGGCGGCGTGCCCGGCGTCACCTTCGGGCTCCATATGTGCCGCGGCAATTACCAGGGCTACTGGCTGAGCGAGGCGCCATGGGAGCGGCTCGCGAAGCTGATTTTCAAACGTGCGGGCAACTACGACATCTTTCTGCTCGAGTACGATGACTGGCGTTCAGGCTCATTTGAGCCGCTGGCGGAGCTGCCGCAGGGCAAGGTCGCGGTGCTGGGACTGATCTCGACCAAGCGCAGCGCGCTCGAACCGAGCGACGAGATAATCGCCCGGATCGGAGAGGCGAGCCGCTTCTATCCGCGCGCGCAGCTCGCGCTCTCAGCGCAATGCGGCTTTTCGCCCGAACCGAGCGCGGCGACGCTTACGCCCGAGCAGCAGGAAGCGAAACTTGGCCTGGTGGCGCATATCGCCCGCCAGGTCTGGCAATAGATCGTAGTTAAACGGTTACTTTATATTTAGCGGACGAAACAAATGAAGCTCTGCACCTTCGAGATTGCGAGTGCGCTCGGGCCGATCAGCCGGATCGGGATGGAGACGCCCGGGGGGAGGATTCTCGACCTCAATGCGGCCTGCGAGCTCAGGCTGGCGGAGCAGGTCGGAACGCGGCAGGCGCGCCATCTGGCCGGCGCGATCGTGCCGCCCGACATGCTTGGGTTCATCGACAATGGACCGATCGCGCGCGAGGCGCTCGACGGCGCGCTCGGCTACCTGGGCGATCAGATCGAGAATTTGGGGCTGCGCGGAATCCATGGCGGGCGCGTGGTCTGGAATCGCGACGAGGTGCGGCTGCTGGCGCCGCTTCCACGGCCGCGCTCGATGCGCGATTGCCTCGCCTTCGAGGAGCATTACAAGAACGCGCTGCGCGACCATCCGATCCCGCCGGTCTGGTACGAAGTGCCGATCTACTACAAGGGCAACCCGAACACCGTGCAGGGCACCGACAGCGAAGTGCCATGGCCGCCCTACAGTGAGACGCTCGACTACGAGCTCGAGTTCGCGGCGATCGTCGGCAAGGAGGGCAGGGACCTCACGCCCGACCAGGCCTGGAAGCACATCTTCGGCTACACGATTTTCAACGATGTCTCGGCGCGCGACATCCAGATGAAGGAAATGGCGGCGCTGCTCGGTCCGGCCAAGGGCAAGGACATGGACGGCGGCAACCTGCTGGGCCCGTTTATCGTGACGGCCGACGCATGGGACCCGCGCGACGATCATAAGATGGTGGCGCGCGTCAACGGCGAAGTATGGGGCGGCGGCACCACCCGCGCGATGCATCATCACTTCGGCAAGATCGTCAGCTACGTGAGCTGGGGCGAGACCATCGTCCCGGGCGACGTTATCGGCTCGGGCACGGTCGGCACCGGGTGCGGCCTGGAACTCGGCAAGTATCCGAAGCCCGGCGACCTGATCGAGCTGGAAGTCGACGGCCTCGG
>JBGPMT010000089.1:0-10107 GCA_041487135.1 Binataceae bacterium (SeqCode)
ATATCTGTGCGCGAAGGAAATTCTTAATCCGCGGCGCTTGCGCACCTGGCTGTCAAAGCGCAGCGGTGCATCGTCGAGTGCCGCCTAGCATCCGAAGAACGCGCGCAGGGCGTTCAACGCTTCCGGCTCGACCAGCGATGGTGCGTGACCGACGCCCGGAACCTCGACCACCCGCGCCTTCGACGATACCTGGCACATACGCTGCACGGTCTCGGGCATCAGGACCGTGCTTATCGCGCCGCGCAGGATCAGGATCGGCGCGGCGATCTTCTCATACTCCGCCCAGAAACCGACCGGGAGCACCGTACTCACACCGGGCGGCGGCTTCCGAATTGCGGGATCCATCTTCCAGCTGAGACGCCCGCCCGCACTCGGCTTGACCAGCCACTTCAGCATCGCGACAAAATCCGCATCCGCCGGCCCGAACTGGACAGCCCGGTAGTGCTCCATCGCATCGTCAAGACTGGCGAACTCGATCGGGGCGCTCGCAACCCATTGGTTGATCCGCGCCGATGCGTCGGGGTTCAGCGCGGGACCGATATCGTTGAGCACCAGCTTCTCCACCCGGTCCGGATGCGTACCGGCATAGAGGATCGAAATTCTGCCGCCCATCGAGGTCCCGATCAGGCTCACGCGCCCGAGCTTAAGATGATCGAGCAGCGCGGCGAGGTCGGCCGCGTAGGTCGCGATGTTGTACTGGTCGGGCGGTCCCCAGTCGCTGTCGCCACGTCCGCGAACATCCAGCGACAGCACCCGATATTTCCCGGCCAGATGCGGCGCGAGCGCATCGAAGTCATGCGCGCTGCGGGTGAGCCCGTGAATACAAACGATCGCCGGGTTCGCCGCATCACCGAACTCCAGGTAATGCAGCTTGAGGCCATTGACCGTGATGAATTTGCTGGCGGGTTCCATTGGCTGATCGATCTCCATCGGATTCCGAAAGTTCGATTTCCTCTATTGATATGCGCCCGCGGAGGGCTCGCGCAACATCAGGCTGACGACGAAGCCCAGCACCGGCACCAGGCAAAGCAGGCTAAGCGCGGTGTGCAGACCATGATGATCCGCGATCGAGCCGAACACCGGCGCAAACAGCCCCCCCACCGTCATCGAGAGCCCGAACGTCACGCCGGCCGCCAGTCCGACGCGATTGGGCAGGTACTCCTGCCCCATCACGACCAGCACACTGGAATTCGCGGCCAGCGCGAAACCCAGCGGTATCAGCAGCGCGGTCGCCGTCGTCACAGTGCCTGAATTGATAAACGCAAACAGGAAGACCATCAGCCCGGCGAGCGAAAAAATCACCACGATCCTGCGTCCGTACCGATCCGCCATCTGGCCACCCACCAGCGTTCCGACCGCCGCCGCCGACAGCAGGATACTCAGGGCGTAGCCACCGCCGGCTTTGGAAGCATGCAGAACGACAATCCAATAGAGCGGGATAAAGGTGTTGAGGCCGAAAAAAACCACTGACCGAATCATCACCACCGCCGTGAGGCAGGTGAAGGCGCCCCACTGTTCCCGACCCTCGATCGCGACGTGCTCGGCGGGTCCGCGGGCGCGCGATTCGCGTGCCGCCGACAGTCGCGGCATCTGCCGCAGGAGAACCAGCGACATGACGAGGACTGGGATGGTCAGCACGACCGCACCCCGGAGTCCAAACAGGATCATGATCGGCGTGATCATCAATGGGCCGGCTGCGAATCCGACGTTGCCGCCGACCGCGAACACGCTCATCGCGGTGCCCTGATTCGCTCCGCCGAAATAGCGCGTCCAGCGCGCCGCTTCGGGATGAAACGCGGAGACGCCGAGCCCGCTTACCGCCATGGCGGCAAAAATCAGCCTATAGCTCGGCAGCAGGCCAGCGGCTGCGACACCGATTCCCGCCAGACTGAGGCCGGCGGGAATCAGCCAGGGAGAGGGCCGGCGGTCGGCGAGCAGCCCGAACAGCGGCTGGGCCACCGACGAGGCGAGCGTCTGTGCCAGGACCAGGCCGGCCGCGGCGGCGTAGCTCAGATGATAAGCGGCGATGAAATACGGCAGCATCGCCGGCACCACCGCCTGGTTGATGTCGTCCGACATATGAGCGGCGGAAAGCAGCGCGATCGACCGGAAGTCGGTCCGGTCGGCTGCGGGTAAGCCCGCCGCTATCTTCTCGAGTGGCCGCATCGCTGGTCGAATCGGCTCCGGGCGCGGATGAAGCCCGAATGGAAGCCATGATTACAAGCAACATTGCGCGCCGTGATCAACCGGCGCCCGGCCCCGGAGTTGACAGTCGGGCGGCTCGGTGAGCATAAGAATGTCATCTCCATCGCGACGTTTTTCCTCAGGGAGGCGCCTATTCCTGAACTCAAGATCCTGAATCCGGACGTGCTCGGAAAGCCGCTCGGCCAGTACTCGCAGATGACGCGGGTCAAGGCTTCCGAGTTCCTGTTCATCGCGGGCCAGGTGGCGACCGACAAGGCCGGCAACATCATTGGCGCCGAGGATTTCGACGCCCAGTGCGTGCAGGCGTTTGCGAACATCGAAGCGGCGCTGAAATCCGCGGGCGCCGGATGGGGCAACGTCGTGCAGTTCACGACCTACCTGGTCCATTCGCAGGACATCCCGAAATTCATGAAATACCGGCTGCGCGAGTTCCCCAGGATGTTTCCCAACGGCGCCTATCCGCCGAACACGCTCCTGATGATCGACCGTCTGGTGGGCGAGCCCTTCCTGATCGAGGTTCAGACGGTCGCGGCGCTGTGAGGCTGCGCCATGGGCTTTGCGGAACGCGAATTCTCATTCGACGGCGCCCGGGTCCACTATCTCGAGGGTGGCCGCGGCTTTCCGGTGCTGATGATTCATGGCTCGGGGCCGGGCGCTTCGACGATCGGCAACTGGCGGCTGGTCCTGGAGCCGCTCGCCGAGCGGTTCCACGTCTTCGCGATGGACCTGATCGGTTTCGGCCGCTCCGAACGCAAGCCCGGGCCGCCCTATTTCGATCTCGACTTATGGTTCCGGCAATGCCGCGCGATGGTCGATCGGATTGAGGGAGAGCGCGTCGGGATTATAGGTCACTCGCTCTCGGGTGCGCTGGCGCTTAAGCTGGCGGCCGTCGAGAACAGAATCGCGAAGGTGCTGACGACCGGCTCGATGGGGGCGCGGTTCACGGCCAACGAGCAGACGGTCCGCACGTGGACCTTTCCGCGCGATCGCGCCGAGCTGCGCCGCACCGCCGAGGGCCTGGTCTACGACAAGTCGCTGATCGACGACGCCTACCTCGACAATCGTGAGAAGGTGCTGTTCGCCGGCGATTACGCCGGCTACTTCGGTTCGATGTTCGAGGGCGACAAGCAGCGCTACATCGATGCGGCCGTGCTGCGGCCCGACGAACTGGCGCGCGTCCGCTGCGACGTGACGATGCTGCACGGGCGCGACGACGTGGGCTTTCCGCCCGAGCTGACGCTCACGATCGCGAAGTCGATTCCGCAAGCCGACGTGGTTTTGATCGGCCGCTGTTCGCATTCGGTCGCGATGGAACATCCGTCGAAGCTGATTGCCAGCGCCGAGCTGCTGTTTCGCTGATGAAAACGCCCCGCCTCGGAGGTTACCAACCATGGCGCCGATAGCCGGAAAACGCGGCACAACGATCCTCGGCAAGGTCATCGACGGCTCGCTCGACGCGCCGATCGAGAATGGCGCGGTGGCCTTCGAAGGCGAACGCATCGTCTGGGTCGGCGCGCGGGCCCAGCTTCCGAATCAATACACCGGACCGGATTACGAGCAGATCGCGCTGCCCGGCCGCAGCATCCTGCCGGGCCTGGTCGACGGCCATACCCACATCTCGTTCGGCGAGGCGCGCTCCGAGGAGGAGCTGGCGCTCTACACGCCGGTCGAGTACCGGGCGCTCAAGGCGATCTGGAATGCGAAAAAGGTGCTGCAGGCCGGCGTGACCAGCGCCTTCGACGCCGCCACGACCTACAACGTCGCGCAGTCGGTGCGCGACGCGATCGACGCCGGGATGTTCGAGGGGCCGCGCTTCGCCGTTTCGGGACGCCAGATCACGAATCATCAGGGACTCGAGGACTCGTTCCCCAACGAGATGCAGTTCCCGCCCGGACAGGCGGCGGTGCTGGTCAAGACGAAAGACGAGATCATCGAGGCGATTCGCTACCAGGTCAAGGATCGGGTGGACGCCATCAAGGTCTCGGGCTCCAACGACTCGCTGATCACGCCCGACTCGCTCGACGGATCGGCCTTCGCGTTCGAGGAGCTGAAGCTGATGGCCGACGAGACCCATCGCCTCGGCAAGATCTGCGGGGTCCACGCGCGCTCGCGCGATTCGATCCTGAACTCGGCGCTCGCCGGCTTCGACATCATTTTCCACGCCTCGTTCATCGACGACGCCGCGATCGAGCAGTGCCTGAAGAACCACTGCGTCATCACGCCGACCCTGACGCTGCTGGTGAACATCATCGAAGCGAGCCAGGGGATGGCGGGCGTCTCAGGCACCGACGCCTTTCAACGCGAGGTCGATGCCGCGGCCAAAAACCTGCCGCGCGCCTATCGCGCCGGGGTGCCGTTTATCGCCGGCTCTGAGAGCGGATGGTCGCCGGTGCCGTACGGGCAATGGCACGCGCGAGAGATGCAGATTTTCGTCGACTTGCTGGGGATGAAGCCGCTCGAGGCGATTCATGCCGGCACGCTCTCCGCGGCGCGCGTGCTGAAGCGTTTCGGCCATGAGGTCGGTAAGCTCGAGGCGGGCCGCTACGCCGACCTCCTGGTGATCGACGGCGACCCGAGCCGGGACATCACGCTGCTGCAGAAAAAGAAGAAGTTCGATTTCGTTTTCCAGGGCGGCCGGCAGGTCGATCGCACGCCCGTCCCGGACCGGCGGGAATGGTTTTACGAGCGCCACAAGATCTTTTTGAACGGACGACTCCGCTACGACGAGGAAACCGGCAAGGGCGTGGTGGTGCGCTGACTTCCGAACCAGCCCGGCGGGAACTACGATGAGCAACTTCTCTAATGAATACCTGCGCGGCCTGGTGCTGGAGGATCGGGTCCATCGCAGCATCTACACCGACCCCGCAATCTTCGAGCTCGAGATGGAGCGGATTTTCGGGCGCGTCTGGCTTTACGTCGGCCACCAGAGCCAGGTTCCGAACCCGGGCGACTTCTTCTGCACGACGCTCGCGCGCCAGCCGGTGGTGCTGAGCCGCGATCGCGACGGCGCCATCCATGTGCTGTTCAACCGCTGCGGCCATCGCGGCGCCCGGGTGCTCAACGAGGAATGCGGCAACGCGCGGCTCTTCACCTGCATGTACCACGGCTGGTCGTTCCAGCCGAACGGGGAGCTGGCGGGCGTGCCGATGCGCCGTGATTTTCCGGCCGAGACGCTAATCGATCCGCAGTTCGGGATGGTGCATCTGCCGCGGGTCGAGAACTATCGCGGATTCGTGTTCGCGAGCCTCAATCCGCAGGTGGTAGCGCTGCGCGACTACCTGGGCGAGGCGATTCGGGGTATCGACGAGCTCGTCGATCGCGCGCCCGAGGGCGAGATCGAGTTCTGGGCCGGATGCCATCGGTACGAATACCGCGGCAACTGGAAGCTCCAGTTCGAGAACATGGCCGACATGTATCATCCGGCGGCGGCGCATGCCTCGACGGTCGGGCCGGACGGACGCCAATTTAAGCGCCGTTCCGGCGGCAAAGGCGGCGACGCTCCCTTCTTCGCCGAAAACGGCGAGGCGATCGTCGCGCAGACCGGGGTGCGCGGCTTTCGCAACGGGCATAGCTCGGAAGCCTCGCTGTTCCGCGAGGAACAGTCGGGCGGAGTCTGGGACGAGTACCGCGCACTACTGGTCAGCAAGCACGGCGAGGAGCGCACCCGGGAGATCCTGCGCAACCGCCGTCACAGCATGACGATCTTCCCGAGCGTCGACATCCTCATCGCGCAGACCTCAGTGCGAGTGATCCGGCCGGTCGCCGTCGATCGGACCGAGGTCCAGGTCTACCCGGTGCGGCTCAAGGGCGCGCCGCTGCAGATCTCGATCGACGTGATCAGGTTCGTCAACATTACGCATGCCGCCGCGTCATTCATTCAGAGCGACGACCTCGAGGCCTTCGAGCGATCGCGCCAGGGACTGGCGGCGAGCGGCACCGACTGGGTGCTGGTAGCGCGCGGGCTGGGCGGCGAAGTCGACGAAGGCAACGGCGTCGCATTCGGCGACCGATCGAGCGAGGTCGGACAGCGCGCCCAGCATTACGCCTGGCGCGACCTGATGAGCGCCGGCTAGGAGGCAAGCCAGGATGGCATCGGGCATTTCCCCGGCGCCGGGAGCGTCGAATCGTCCGGGCGTGCAGCTCGCGGAATTGCAGGAGTTCATCGAGCACGAGGCGAACCTGCTCGACGAGCAGCGCTTCGACGAATGGCTCGAGCTGTTCGCCGACGATGGGATCTACTGGGTGCCGGCGCGGCCCGGCCAGGAGAGCCCGCTAACCCACGTCTCGCTCTTCTACGACGACAAGCCGACGCTCAGGATTCGCGTCGAGCGTCTCAAGCATCCAAAGATTCACAGCCAGACGCCGCGCTCGAAGACCGTGCGGCTGGTCTCCAACTTCAGGCTGGCGCCGCAATCGGGCGATCCGGCGGAGCACTGCGTCACTTCCAAGTTCGTGTTGCTCGAGGATCGGCCGGGCGTCGAGCGGCGCCTGTTCGGCGGCCGTTACACCCATCGGCTGCGCGCCGTCCCCGATGGCCTGCGCATCGTATCGAAGCGCGTCGATCTGACGAATTGCGATCAGTTTTTCCCGTCGCTCACCCAGCCGTTCTGAAGCGCCGATCAGGTCAGGAACGGGACGTACGAATAGTTCCCGCGCACCACGCACTCGCCCACCAGCTTGGCCTTGTAATCGTACGGGTCGTGGACGGTAATGGTCCTGATGTCGCGCAGGAAGCGGTCCAGGTTCTCTTCCCGAAGCGTCGCCCGCGCGCCGCAGACCTTGAACAGGTCGGTGGTGACGCGCAGCGCGGTGTCGGTGGTGACGACCTTGGCCTGCGCGACCTTGGACATCGCCTCGACGCGCAGCTTCATCAACTCCTCGCGCGGCAGTTTTTCGCGCAGTTGGCCGACCTGATCGATGAACCGCGCGGCCTCGCGCACCAGCAATTCGCAGCCCGAGAGATAGGATTTCATGATCCCGAGCTCGCGCAGGATGAAGGGATCCTCCGCCGCCGCCTTCACGTTCGAGGTCGGGAACGGGCGGGTTTTGGTCTTGACGTAATCGACGGCGTGATTGAAGGCGGAAATCGCGCCGCCCAGCGGAATCGCGGTGAAGGCGGCCTGGAACATCGGACCGAAAAGCTGGTCGGGCTCCAGCGTACGCGGATCGGTGGTCGCCGGCACCACGCGCTCGATCGGCACGCGCACGTCCTTGAACACCACCGAGCCGCTCCACGTCGCCTGCATCCCCATCGCGTCCCAATCGTCCAGCACCGACAGCCCCTCGCTCCTGGTCGTCACGAAGGCGCTCGCCGCCCCGCCGTCCATCACCGCCGGCACCCACAGGAAATCGCTCGCAATCGCCCCGGTCGCGAAGAACTTGCGCCCGTTGACCAGCACCGCCTTGCCATTCTCGACCGGCGTGAAGGTGGTCTCGTAAGCCAGCACGTCTTTGGAATGCCGCTCGGAACCGGCGGCGGTGATGTACGAATGATGGCTCAGGATCTCGTTGTAAAGCGACTCCCTCAATTCCTTCTTCGGCACGCGCGATACGATGTCCTTGGTGATGATCGCGTGCTCCGCGTACATATGCGCGATCGAGGGATTACCCTGCGCGAGCGTCAGCACGGTTTCGATCAGATCCTCGAACGAGAAATCGACTCCGCCGAACGCCGCCGGCACGGCCGAGACCAGCAATCCGCTGGCCTTCAGCGTCGCCATCTCGTGATGCGGGAAGGTGCGCTGGAGGTCGTGCAGCGAATGCGTGCGGGCAAACTCCACCGCGAGCTCCCTGGCTTTGGCCAGCAGCTGTTCCTTACTGTATTCGGTGCGGGCCGGTTTTTTCGCCTCCACGACCGTTCCTCCTGGGCTTGAATCGCTCTCTTAGCTAGCGGTCGGGCTCGATATATCACAGGCCTCGGGCGCGATGCGAACCTCGGATCCGCGCCGGCGGGCCGCAAGCCCTGCGCACCATCGCCCTCGATCAAATTCTTGTCGTTTGCGCCGAAAAGGCTAAGAATCGAGGCGCGGAAGGACCGCTTCGGAGGAGAGCATGGGGACACCGTCGGTTGCAAAGCTCGGCCATGTCGGCATCTACGTCAACGATCTCGAGCAGCAGAAGGCGTTCTATCGCGACGTGATCGGCCTCACCGTAAGCGACGAGGACCTCGAGGTCGGGCTGGTCTTCCTGAGCGCCCGCCCCAAGGAAGAGCATCACGAGTTCCTGCTCGCCAGGGGCCGCGATGCCGCCGCGGAGGTGCGGCTCGTCAACCAGATCTCGTTTCGATGCAACAGTCTCGATGACGTCCTCGGCTACTACCGGCGCTTTCGGCAGCACGGGGTCAAAATCCAGCGCACCGTCTCGCACGGCAACGCCATCAGCATCTACTTCTTCGATCCCGAGGGGAACCGCTGCGAGGTGTACTGGGATACCGGCCTCAAGGCCAAGCAGCCGTACCTGGTGATGATCGATCTCGACACGCCGGCCGGCCAGTTGATGAAGGAGATCGAGGAGTCGGTGCGGCAATACGGGAAGAGCGGCCTGATCAACCCCGACGATCTCAACCGCTCGAACGTTCGCAACTAGCCGCTGCCCAACCTGATGCCGCAAAAGCGGCGCTCAGGCGCTGCCTATCTATTGACCGGACCGCAAATGCGAACGCATCACGCTCAGCGCCGGTGGTTCCGTCTCTCTGATCGCGGTGAGTTCGGCCGCGCCGCGATCCACTGCTCGGAAAGTGGCGGCCTGACGAGCTGACCAATTGGGGACTGACCCATGGAGGGGGCTGACATGGAGTCGAACAAGACCCAAAGGCGGCACAACCAGCCGCCGTCTTTCGATCGCCTACTCGAGCTGACTCACGCCCTCGGTTCACAAGCCGAGCGCATGGCCGCCGACGCCGAACGGAATCGCCGGGTCGACGATGCCGCCGTACGGGCGCTGGTCGAATCCGGCCTGCTGAAGGTGCTTCAGCCGGTGCGCTTCGGCGGTTACGAATCGGGCTTCCCCCAATTCGTCCGGATCGGCCGCACGCTGGCCACTTACGACGTCTCATTTTCCTGGATCTACTGCATCATCGGCATCCATCACTGGTGGGGCGGCTTCCTCGAACCCCAGCTTCAGGAGGAGCTCTGGGGCGACGACCCGGAGCTGATATTCGTCGATTCCTTCGCGCCGGCCGGTCGCGCCGAGCCGATCGACAAGGGCTTTCGCCTGAGCGGCCGATGGGGCTTCCTGAGCGGTCTGCCGTGGGCGCAATGGTGTGCCGTCGGCGCTATCGCACCCTTCGAAGCGGGCGCCGAGCCCGAGTACCTGATGTTCTTTGTTCCCAAGGCCGAATGCCGGGTGCTCGACGACTGGTATACGGTCGGCCTGCGCGGCTCCGCCAGCGCCAGCGTCGAGGTTAACGGCGTCTTCGTCCCCCGCCATCGGGCATTCCGTTTCGGCCGAGCGATGGAGACCGGGGAAGCGCCGGGACAAGCCTATAATCCCGGGCTGCTCTATCGCATGCCGATCACCTCGGGCTTGGGAATCGCGCTGGCGCCGTCCAGCGTCGGCGGGGCGCAGGCGATAGCGGAGCGTTTCCGCCGCTCAGCCGCGGCGCGCGCGCCGCTGTTTCAGCAACGTCAGGCCGAGCTGGTGCTGTCGCAAGCCACGCTCGCCGATTCGATGGTTCGGCTCGAAACGCTCGAACATCTGCTCTATCGATACGCCGATGAACTGATGGAAATCGGGACCGAAAAGCGGATCCTCGACCGGACAGGACGGCTGCGGATGTTTGCCTGGCGGGCCTATATCGCACGCCAGGCGCGCGAGGTGGCCGGCAACCTGGCGGATATGGCCGGGGCGCGCTCGATTTTCGAACATGAGCCGCTGCAGCGCTTCTGGCGCGACCTCCACGCG
>JBGPMT010000090.1:0-10099 GCA_041487135.1 Binataceae bacterium (SeqCode)
ACCACGTCGCCCGGCATCAGGTAGCGCACCGAGCGTTGGCGATGAAGTTTTTCACGAATGAGCGTTGCGGAAACCGGAAAAATCGTGGTGGCTAGGAATGAAAGTGTCTGGCCGCCCGGATGCACGTAATGATCGTCTTGTTTACTGTAACCAAAGCGTTTAAGCGCGGCAAGCGAGATTCGCGGCGGCTCGTTGTCGCCGGCCGGCTGGCGCGTGTGCACCACTATCGAACTCAGGCGCACCAGCTCGTCGCAATCCTTCCAGGTGTCCAGCTCGGCAAAAGCGTCGGAGCCCATCATCAGGAACAGGGTCGAGGGCGCGCGCAACGTGGCGAGGAAGTGGCGCACGGTGTCGATGGTGTAGGAGCGCCCGGCGCGCCGAATTTCGACGTCCGAGACCATGAAGTGGCGGTTGCCCTTGGTCGCCAGCCGCACCATCGCGAGCCGATGCTCGGGCGGAGCGAGGCCCTCGGCGGACTTATGCGGCGGCACCGCCGCGGGCACGAAATAAACCAGGTCGAGGCCGAGCGCCTCGCGCACCTCCTCGGCCGCGCGCAGATGGCCGAAGTGGATCGGATTGAAACTGCCGCCAAGGAGTCCTACGCGCATGGTGTGGCGCCGTCCAATTCAAACGGGCCGCGCGCGGGCGTCGCGCCCGCGGCGGATGCGGCGGCGCCGCGCCGCGTCGCGATTCGCATGAGCTTCAATTGCGCACCTGTCCGTTACCGGCGATGAGATACTTGTAGATGGTCAACTCGCGCAGGCCCATCGGGCCGCGCGCGTGCAGGCGATTGGTCGAGATTCCGGTCTCGGCGCCGAAACCGAACTCGAAGCCGTCGGTGAAGCGGGTGGACGCGTTGACGTACACGGTCGCGGAATCGACTTCGTGCTGGAAGCGCACGGCGGCCTCGCTGTCGCTGGTCACGATCGCGTCGGCGAGTCCCGAGCCGTGGCGCGCGATATGCGCGAGCGCTTCGTCGATCGAGTCGACGACCTTCACCGCGAGAATCAGGTCGAGGAACTCGGTGTCCCAGTCGGCATCGCTGGCCGGCTTCGCGCCGGGGACGATCGCGCGAGTCCGCTCGCAGCCGCGCAACTCGACGCCCGCGCGTTGCATCCGCGCGGCCAGCGGCGGCAGAAAACGCGGCGCGGCCTCGCGATGCACCAGCAGGGTTTCCATCGCGTTGCATACCGCGGGCCGGCTGCACTTGGCGTTGAAGCAGATTTCCTCGGCCATTTTCAGATCCGCCGTGCGATCGACGTAGGTGGCGCACAGCCCGTCGAAATGCGGCAGCAGCGGGACGGACGATCCCGCCAGCGCCTCCTTCAGCGCCTTGCCGCCGCGCGGAATGATCAGATCGATCGCCTCGGGATGGCGCTTGAGGACCTGGATCACTTCGCGATCGGGATTTCCCACGAAGGTCACGGCGTCGCGCGCGATTCCCGCGCCTTCGAGCGCGCGGGCGATGAGCCCCGCCAAAAACGCATTGGAGGCGAGCGCCTCCTTGCCGCCGCGCAGCACCACCGCGTTGCCGGCTTTCAGGCCCAGCACGCCGGCGTCGACGGTGACGTTGGGCCGCGACTCGTAGACGATCGCGATCACGCCGAGCGGCACGCGCAGCCGCGTGATTTCGAGCCCGTTGGGCCGCCGCCATTTTTCGATCACCTCGCCGACCGGGTCGGGCAGGGCCGCGACCTCCTCGACACTGCGCGCCATCGCCGCGATTCGATCGCGGTTGAGCGTGAGCCGTTCAACGAAGGCGCCGCCGTTGCCGGCGCGCCGCGCCGCCTCGAGGTCGCCGCGGTTGGCGTCGATGATTCCGGCGCTCGAATCCCGGATCGCCCGGGCCAGCGCGTCGAGCATCGCGTTCTTGCGCTCGGTGGTGGCGAGCGCGAGGTGGCGCGACGCCGCGCGCACCCGCTCCAGCCGGGCGAGGATCTCGTGCTCGAGCGTCACGTCAGCTCTTGAGCAACACCAGGTTGTCGCGATGAATGATTTCGTCGGCCACCTTATACCCGAGCAGGCGCGGGATTTCGTGGGAACGGCGCCCTTTCACCTTTAGCACATCGGCAGCGGGGTAATTGACGATGCCGCGGCCGAACTCGACGCCCTCCGCATCGACCAGGCTTACGCAGTCGCCACCCGAAAATTCGCCGCTCACGCCGCGAATCCCCGAGGCCAGCAGGCTGCGCCCCGAATTGCGCAGCGCCTCGCTCGCCCCCTGGTCGAGGATGAGCGCGCCGGCGGGCCTGAGCGCGAATGCGATCCAGTGCTTGCGGCTCCGAAGGCGCTTCGGGGTAGGCAATATCAACGTACCGGCCTCGAGGTTCGGCGCGAGCACATCGGCCAGGCCCGAGTGACTGCGCCCGGCCGTGATCACTACGGCGATCCCGGAGCGCACCGCCTGGCGCGCCGCCTTGAGCTTGGTCGCCATCCCGCCGAGCCCGAGCGGCCCGGCGCTTTCCGCCACCAGCCCGCGCATCGGCGCCTCCACATCGGCGATCAACGGAATCAGCCGGGCATCCGGCCGCTTGCGCGGATCGCCCGAGAGCACGCCGGCCACGTCGGTCAGGATTACGAGCAGCTGCGCGCTCACCAGAGTCGCCACCAGCGAGGAGAGCATGTCGTTGTCGCCGAGGCGAATCTCGTCGACCGACACGGTGTCGTTTTCGTTGACGATCGGAATCACGCCCGCGCCGAGCAGGGTCGCGAAGGTCTGCCGCGCATTGTTGCGCCGGCGCCGTTCGGCGAAATCCTCATGGGTCAGCAGGAGCTGCGCGACCGTGCGGCCGCGCGCCGCAAACGACCTCGCCCACTCCCCCATCAGCTCGATCTGTCCGACCGCCGCCGCCGCCTGGCGCGCCGCGATAGTTGTGCCGCGCAGCTTCCCCAGCCGCGCCCGTCCGGCCGCGACCGCACCGGAGGTTACCAGCACCACCTCGCGTCCGGCGGAGATCGCGCCATCCACCTGCGCCGCCAGTGCGTCGATAACTCCGGCGTTGAGCCCGTCGCTGTCCGACAGAACGGCGCTGCCCACCTTGACCACGATCCGCCGCGCGCGTTCGAGGATCTCGGTCTTGTAACTTAGCTGCGACATGCGACCGCGTCCGCGCCGATCCCAAGCAGGCGCTCGAGTTCGCTGGTAAGTTCGGTAAGCCCGGCGCGTTTCATCGCGGAGATCGGGAAAACCTGCAGCCCGGCGGTCGCCGCCAGACGGCCCGCAATCTGGTCGGCATCGCGGCGGGAGAGCAGGTCCAGCTTGTTCAGCGCGATTATGGCCGGGCGTTCGAGCAGAGCCGGATCGAATGCTCCAATCTCATCGCGGACGGTGGCGAAATCTTTTTCCGCATCGCCACCGAGGTCGAGCACGTAAACCAGGACCTTGGTGCGCGACAGATGGCGCAGGAACCGGATTCCGAGGCCGTGCCCGAGATGGGCACCCTCGATAAGTCCCGGGATGTCGGCGATGGTGAAGCTTTCGCCGCTTGCGCTCATCACCCGGCCGATATTCGGCGTGAGCGTGGTGAACGGGTAGGAGGCGATTTTCGGATGAGCCGCGGTGAGCGCCGCCAAGAGCGTCGACTTGCCGGCATTCGGCAGCCCCACCAGCCCGGCCTCGGCGACCAGCCGGAGTTCGAGGCGCACCGAGCGTTGCTCGCCCGCGCCGCCGGGTGTGGCGATACGCGGAGCGCGGCGCGTCGAGGTGACGAAATGCATGTTGCCGCGGCCGCCCTCGCCGCCGCGGGCAATCATCGCGCGCGTCCCGGGCATCACGACGTCGGCCAGCAATTTCCCGCGCTCCTCGTCGAACGCCAGCGTGCCGGGCGGCACCCGCACCACGAGATCGTGGCCGGCACGGCCATACTGCTGCTTGCCGCGTCCGGACTCTCCGTTGCCGGCGATCAGGCGCGGCTGGTATTTGAAATCGAGCAGGGTCAGCAGCCCCTCATCGACTTCCAGGATAACGTCGCCGCCGCGTCCGCCGTCGCCGCCCGCCGGTCCGCCGAACGGCCGATATTTTTCGCGCAGGAATGCGATCGCACCGTCACCGCCTTTTCCGGCGCGGACGAAGACCCGGGTTTCATCGATAAAGCGCGACACGGCAAATCATTATATCAGCGCCGTCGTATCTGTGCCGTTTGGGCGGCCGGCGCCGTGCGGCTCAGAGGCAGAGTTCCGCGAGCATCCGGATCGCCTCGGGCTGCCGCGTCCCGATCAGCATCGCGGTGACCGGCGATGATTTCCAGGCTTCCAGGCGCGCCGCGATTCGCGCGCGCGGACCGACCAGCGCGATATCGTCGACCAGCCGATCCGGGACGGCGGCTTGCGCCGCGGTCCTTTTGCCCGCCAGAAACAGATCCTGGATCTCCTGGACCTCGGCTTCGTAGCCGAGCCGCGCCGTATACTGCTTGTAGAAGTTTCGGTCGCGCGCGCCCATCCCGCCGATATAGAGCGCCAGGTTGGCCTTGATCGGCGCCCGGCACGCCTCGAGGTCTTCGCCCACGACGCAGGTTACGAATGGCGCGAACTCGAACGTCCCGAGGCGCTGGTTACCGCCGGCGCGCCGAAAGCCCTCTTCGAGATGGGGCGCGAAGAGATCGAAACGCTCGGGCTTGAACCACACCGGGATCAGCCCATCGGCGATTTCGGCGCTGAGCGCGATCGCGCGCGGATTGATCGAGGCGGTGTAGATCGGGAGATCGGGGCGGCCGTGGATGATGCTCTTGAGCGGCTTGCCGAGACCGGTGGCGTCCGCACCGGTATACGGGATCCGATACTCCTGGCCGGCAAATTCGAGCGGCGCCTGACGCGCGAAAATCGTCCGCAGGATGGTCACGTACTCGCGTGTGCGCTGCAGCGGCTTGCCGTACGCCACGCCGTGCCAGCCCTCGACCACCTGCGGGCCCGAAGGCCCGATGCCGAGCATGAAGCGCCCGCCCGAGAGATGGTCCAGCGTCATCGCGGGCGTCCGCGCCGGCATCTGCATGATCGCCGTGCCCAGGCGAATCCGGCTGGTCAGCGCGCCGATCCACGCGATGGTCGAGACGGCGTCCGAGCCATAGGCCTCGGCGGTCCATACCGAATCGAAGCCTGCGCGCTCGGCCTCCAGCACCAGCTCGATCGGCAGCTTGACCTGCGCTCCCGAGTAACCGACGACCAGGCCCAATCGCATCGCGAGACCTCCTGCCGGCCGATTCGCTCTGTGATGGAGAGACAAAAAAGCCCCGCGGGTTTCCACGGGGCTTGGCGTTCGGCCAGTTACTGACGCCAGGGTTCAGCCCGCGGCGGCGTTCTGGCTGGAGGCCGCGGCCGCGGCGATCTCGTCGACGCTCACCTGGCGGCGGCCGCCGCGATGCGGCTCGTACTTCACGATTCCGGCGATGCGCGCATAAATCGTGTAGTCGCGGCCCATCCCGACATTGCGTCCCGGATGAATCCGCGTGCCGAGCTGGCGCACCAGAATATTGCCGGCCTTCACCGTCTGGCCCGCATAGATCTTGATCCCGCGATGCTGACCCGGACTGTCGCGTCCGTTGCGCGTCGAGCCCTGTCCTTTCTTATGCGCCACGGCTGATCTCCTCTATCTTGAGAACCGTGAGCTCCTGACGATGGCCATGCTTGCGGCGGTAGTTCTTGCGCCGCTTCTTCTTGAACACGATCACCTTGGTGCCGCGCGGCTGCTGAACGATCTTGGCCTTGACCGAGGAGCCCGACACCAACGGCGTGCCGATCGCCGGCGATTCCGTGTCGCCCAGCGCCAGTACGTCGGCCAACTCGACACGGTTACCGACATCGCCCTCGATGCGCTCGACCGTTATCTGGTCGCCGACCGCCACGCGGTACTGCTTGCCGCCTGTCTTTACGATTGCAAACATGGTTCAAACCCGAACCACTTTAATTATTGGTCGGGCTCGCTCATGTCAACGTATCGTGCGGCGGCTCAGTCCAGGCCCAGGCGCTCGCGGCCCTCGGGCGAGATCATCTGCGGATTCCACGGCGGATCCCATACCAGCTCGACGTTCGCTTCCGCGACGCCCGGGAGCATCGTCAGCTTCTCTCGCGCGTCGAGCGCAATCGACGCGCCCATCCCGCAGCCCTGCGCCGTCAGCGTCATCTTCACCTCGACCCGGCTGGCGCCATCGGACTCCGGATGGATCTCCATCCCGTAGACGAGACCGAGCTCGACAATATTTACCGGAATCTCCGGGTCATAGCAGGTCTTCAACGCCTCCCAGACCATCCCCTCGAGATCGCCGGCGGCAACCGGAGCAACTGCCTGCTCGGGCGATTTGCCGAGCGCATCGGCGTCCTGGCCGGCGATCCGGAACAGCCCGTTGTACGCCGGGACCTGGACGGTGAAGGTTCCGCCGAGCGACTGCGTGATCAGAACCTCGCAGCCCTTCTCGAGCACCATCCGATCTCCCGCCGGCACCTGCGTCGCCTCGCATTCCCGCGTCAGTTCAACTCGCTCCATATTTTTCACCCTGTGCGGAAATTGTATCGCGAGCCCGGGAAGGAAAACCAGTCTCGATGCGGGACTACCTGGCCGGAAGCGACCTGATGGCGTTGCGCGGGCGCCGCGCGCTCTGGTAAAGCGAACAGAAGACGAAGAGGCGATGGGTGGAGGTGGCGGCGTTATGATGCTCCGGGACGACTCGCATCCGGGCGCGACCGTGCGCGAGCGAATCTACTCCTTCCTGGCCGCGCGGCCCGCGGGCGCGCGCGCCGACGAAATCCTGGCACTGCTGTTTCGCGGCACCGGCTCCGATCCCGAGCTCGGCCCACGCATCCTCGACCGCCTGCTCGGCGACGATCCTCATTTCTGCTTCGAGGCCGCAACCGGCTTCTGGTCGCTGCGCCGCAATGGCGGTCTCAAGGTTCCCCTCGAGGCCGCCAACTTCGTCGTGGTAGATCTCGAGACCGTTGGCTGCCGCCCCGGCCCCGGCACGATCGTCGAGATAGGCGCCTACCGGATGACAGGTCCGCGCTTGCTCGACCGCTTCCAGAGCCTGGTGCGCCCGCGCACGCCGATTCCGCCGTTCGTCACGCGGCTCACTTCGATCACCAATCAGATGGTCGCCGAGGCGCAGCCGATCGAGCAGGTGATGCCCGCCTTTCGCGACTTCCTGGGCGACGCCGTGATGGTTGCGCACAACGCGCCGTTCGATTTCGCCTTTCTCGATTTCGAGTTCCGCCGACTGTTCGGTATCGGGCTGGTCAACCCGGTCCTGTGCACGCTCAAGATGTCGCGCCGGATGCTGCCGTCGCTCAGGCGCCGGCGCCTCGACGCGCTGGCCGAGCATTTCGGGCTTTCGACCGCGGGGCGCCATCGCGGACTGGGCGACGCGCGGATGGCCGCCGAGCTGCTCGCGATCTTCCTCGAGATGGCGGCGCGGATGGGCGTCACGCGGCTGGACCGGCTGCTCGATCTGCACGGCCGCACTCCGGCGGGCCGGCGCCTCGAACGTCACGTGCCGCCCGAGGTAATCGCGGCGCTCCCCGCCTCGCCCGGCGTCTACCTGATGCGCAACGAGCGCGGCGAGCTGCTCTATGTCGGCAAGGCGCGGCGGCTGCGCGATCGGGTCGCTTCATATTTCAACGGCGGGATGGGGACCAAGGCCAAGGTCGCCGATCTGGTGAGCCACGTCCACGCGATCGAAACCCGCCCGGCGCGCTCCACGCTCGAGGCGGCGCTGGCCGAGGCCGAGCTTATCCGCGAGCTCAAGCCGCCGTACAACCGGATGCTCAAGAACGCACCCAGCGCCAATTTTCTGAAGCTCGATCTCTCCGACCGGTTCCCGAAAATCGCCGCGACCACCAAGATGACCGTGCGGCGCGGCGTGATGCATCTCGGACCGTTCGTCGGCCGCGGCAATCTCGATCGCTCGATACGCGTGCTCTCAAAGCTGCTCGGGCTTAGAACCTGCGGCGGAAAGCTCGCCCCCGACCCCGATTTCGCGCCCTGCATGTACGGCCAGATGGGCCGCTGCGCGATGCCGTGCAATTTAACCGTCGACGAAGAGGACTATGCCGCCCGCGTGCGCAAAGCGCTGGAGTTCCTGCGCGGACGGAGCGGCCCGCTCCTCGGCGAGCTAGCGGGCGCGCGCGATCGCGCCGCCGCGGGGATGCGCTTCGAGGAGGCCCATCGGCACCATCGCGATCTCGAAGCGCTCGCGACGCTCGCGGCGCGCGTCACCCGGCTCTCGCAGGTCGTGACCGAGAACAATCTTATAATCGTGACAGGGGAGGGCGACCGCGCGATCTATGTCGTGCTGAGCGGGCGCCTGGCGCTGACGCGCAGCTTCGATTCGCCCGCCGCCGCGATCGAGATTGCGCGCTTCGTGGCCGACAACTACGAGCGTTTCCGTGCGCGTCCGGTCGCGCGGGATGAAATCGAGGCGATGACGATCGTGGCGCGATGGCTCCGGGAGCGCGAGCCAAGCGAAGGCCGCCTGATCTATCTGAACGGCCCGTTCCTCCCGCCCGCCGCCCTGTCCTCGATCTTTTCCTAGAACAGCGACTGCTGAAAGGCGAGGGGAGGTGATTCTGTCAGTCTGGCAGGTAACGGCTTAAGCTCGCCCTCGAAGCGAAACCGACTCGCCTCAAGATATGGCGCGTGGTGCTCAACAGCGATCCACCTTCGCCCCTCACGTTCACAAGCTTCGCCCGTTGTATTACTTCCCGCAAATGGGTCAATAACGAGATCATTGGGCTCGGTGAGGAAACGAATGAAAAACGTGGGAATCTGAACAGGGAATCGCGCGGGATGAGGCTTTATGTCATTCATCTTGCAGAGTTCGAGGTAGCGCCCATTTGCGTCGTTGTTACCGTGCACCAAAATATTTGAGGGGATCGAGCCTCCACGGTCAGTAAACTTCTTGGTTATTACATGTCCCGAAGGTCTAATCTTTGGTCGGTAGCCACGCTTAACTAGCCGATGCATATCAGGGCTATAGTCGTTTAACACTCTCTGATTATCGGCTTTCGGGTTCGGAGTTTTTGACAACCACCAGATGCAGTTGACCGCGTCCTTGACCCTGATCTTCCTGACCGTAACCCATTCCGCAGGCGAAGGGAGCTTGGCAGGATTGTACCAGTAAAACTCCTGAGCCAAAAAGAAACCGACTTCGTGAACAAGCGCGATCAGTAACTCGAAGTGGTACAGCGAGCGGGTTGGCCTGCCAGGTGTCCATGCGCCGCCGATGTCGATTACGAAGCTGCCGTCGTCGCGCAAGAGACGGTGAATCTTACGAGCAAATGGCAGGAGCCATTCGACATACTGGCGCTGGTCGACGTTGCCGTATTCCTTCTTGAAGTGGAGCGCATAGGGTGGTGACGTGAATGCGAGGTTAACGCCCCCGGTCGGAAGGCCGTCCATAAAGGACAGGGAGTCCGCCACGTACGCGCGGCCCAGCTTTGTTTCGTAAAGCGGTTTGATGGGAGAGCCCTTACCGCCGCCTGTCGCCTCGTTATCCGATCGCGTCCTTGAAGGCATCGACTACATCATAGCGCCAAGAGCCCTCGGGTTGGAGCGGGACCGGCTGCATGATTTGGAGAAACCGCTCAAAAGGCTTCGGTCGCCGCTCTAAGTTTCGAGTTGCAATGAACAGGTACTCCCACTTGCCGGTCCAGTTGAATAGGCAAGCTCCGAGCACCTCAAATTCGTCAGGCTTGTATCCCCGCGTAGGCTCTTCGGGTTGTTTGCTATTGCGGGTTTTCTGGAGCTCGACGCGCGGGAGAAGCGACCCTAGTGTCTTCTGAAGCGATCGGACGTTCTTGCACTCGACTCTCAATTCCCGTCCCTTGTAAGCGAGGAGAAAGTCTGGCTTTCCATCTTTATCCTGCCACACAAGATTCTTAATCTCGCCCCGCCCGGCGAGTTCGAGAAGCCTCCGATAAAGGTACAACTCGGCCAACTTGCCCTTCACGTCTACCTGCGATCGGAAGCCATGTTCGATCGCCGACAGAATATCGGAAGCGCTGGTGTTCCATTTCTCCTCCAGCGGGTGCTTGGTCATGGTGCACCGCGCTCGGGGAAGAGGTCTCGCACCGGGACGCCGAGTGCCCGGGCAAGCTCAACGATTACACGGAGAGTAGG
>JBGPMT010000091.1:0-10001 GCA_041487135.1 Binataceae bacterium (SeqCode)
TTGGAAAAGATCACCGGATGGCCTCGCCGACCGCCTGACCGCGCGATTAGGATCGGCATCCGGCCCGATTGGGATCCATAGTGCCGGATCATCTCACGAAAGGTGGCAGGGCGGACCAGGGGATGGTCGGCGAGATGGACCAGGGCCGCATCGGCGGTACCGCTGACCGCTCGGAGGCCCACCTTGAGCGAGGAGAGCTGGCCGCGCGACCAATCTCGATTCTCGACCGTCGCGATTCGCGGGTCAGCCGGGATTTTCGGCCGCACCAGGTCGGCCCATGCGCCGATCACGATCACCAGGCGCGGCACCACTTCGAGCATCGCCGCGCTGAGCTGTTCGAGAAAGGTCCGGGTGCCGATTCTTAGCAGCGGCTTGGGATAGCCCATGCGGCGCGATTCGCCGGCCGCCAGCAGGATACCCTCGAAGCGCACTAGCCGCCCGCCGACTCCCGAATCGGGCGCCTACTTCGGGGCGCTTTCGTTTGGGTCGTGAACTGCCGCGGCAGCGGCTGGCGGACGCGGGCGGGCAGCGGGGCGAATTCCCTCGGAGCGCTTCAGCTGTCCGAGCCTGGTGCCGAGATTGAAATCGTCACGCATCCGGGTGCGCCGCTCGCGAATCACCTCGCCGATTATCGAGACCGCGATCTCCTCGGGCGTTTCAGCGCCGATATCGATCCCGAGCGGCGCGTGAATCTGCTCGAGCAATGCGCGGCTGATGCCGTCGCCAGCGATTCGCTCAAGCGTGGTTTTGACGCGCCGGCGCGAGCCGATCATTCCAATAAAGATCCGCGGATCGCGTGCAGCCTGGCGCAACGCGGCGCGCACCACCTCGTCGTCAAAGGCATGGCCGCGCGTGACCGAGATCACATAGCAGTGACGGTCGAGCCACAACGAGTCAATCGCGGCCCGAAACCGCCGTACGATAATTTCGTCGGCGGCCGGAAAGCGTTCGCGGTTGGCGAACTGGCCCCGGTCGTCGATCACCGTGACGTGGAATCCGAGCATCGAGCCCAGGGCCGCGAGCGGCTGGGCGATATGGCCGGCGCCGGCAATAATCAGCCGCTGCGCGCCGGAGATGGGATCGACGAACAGGCGCGGCGAGCCATTGGGATCGATGCGGGTCGCCGGGCGCAGCGCTCCGTCCGGAGCGATCTCGAGCAGTCCGGGAATTGCGTCGGTCACCCGCTGGTTTATCTGGTCGAGGGCTGCGCTTTCCAGTCCCAGCAGGTCCGGAGAATCCGACGGCTCGGTCGGATCGAGCACCATGCGCGCGCCGAGCGGAGCCCGGGCGGGCGTGCCTGGGTCGATAACGCTCAGGAGCGCGCCGGGCAGATTACGGCGCGCCGAATCGGCGAGCTTTCGTGCCATCGGCAGGTCCCGATCGGGCGACCACAGCTCGATAAAGACGTCCATGATCCCGCCGCAGGTGCCGATTTCCTGTTGCTCGAAATCACCGGTCAAATCGACTTCGGCCAGGCGCGCGCCTTCACCTTCGTCGAGCAGGAGGCGCGCCTTGCGGAAGACCTCCGCTTCGCCGCATCCGCCGCCGATCGTGCCGAATTGACCATCCGTGCGGACGATCATCTTGGCGCCGACCTCGCGCGGCGTGGAGCCGCGCACGTTGACCACCGTGGCCAGCGCGAATCGCTTGCCGCCTTCCAGCGTGCGAACTGCCTCGGGCCAAATCTGTTCCGGTCCAGCCATCGGATAACCAGATTAAGCTTATCAAAAGCCGCTCATCCAGAAAAAGCCGCCCTGAGGCGACGCTCCCGGCCGCCGCGGTCAGTTCAGGATCGCGCGCAACTGGGCGAGCGATGCGAGGCAGGTCGGCTCGCCGGGCGCCAGTTTCAGCGCCTGCTCGAATTCAGCGATCGCCCGCACCACCATTCCTTTGGCGGCGTAGATCCGCCCCAGGTTCATACAGGGAAAATGCCGCGGCTCGTAGCGCGGCGCGGCCTTGGCCTTCTCCAGCCATTCGATCGCCTCGTCGAGCTGGCCCTTCGCAAGCAGGTAGGCGCCGATGTCGTTGTAGGGATTGCCGAAATCCGGGTCCACTTCGATTGCACGCTTGCATTCCTCGATCGCGTCGTCGACGCGGCCCAGGAAATGGTAGGCCCAGCCGCGGAAGGTGAAGGCTTCGGCGGTAGGGTGAAGCTCGATCGAGCGGGTATAGAGTTCTATCGCGCGGCCAAAATCGCCCGCCGCCTGATGACCCACCCCTTCATTCCACAGCTCGATCGCCCGCCGTTTCACGAGGATGTCGTCCATAAGACGATCCGATATTGCGAAGCCGGGTGGGCGTCAAGCGCGCGAGGCGTGGGGCCAGCCCACGCCTCGCATCGAGAGAGAGAGCGAAGTACGGTAAGCTTCGCGGTCAGGGGCTCAGAGAGCGGGCGATTTGAATCATGGCGGGTCCAACGATCACCATGATCATCGCGGGCAGGACCAGGAGGATCAGCGGGAACAGGATCTTGATGGTGGTCTTCTGGGCCGCTTCTTCCGCGCGCAACCGGCGCCGGGAGCGCAGCGTGTCGGAAATCGCGCGCAGCGCGGGGGCCATCTGGGCGCCCAGCTGCTCGCTCTGAATCAGGGTCGCGGCCAGCGGCTTGATGTCGTCGACCGCGGTTCGCTCGGCGAGGTTGCGCAGCGCCATTCCGAGCGTGGCGCCGGCAGTGATTTCGCCTGAGACCAGCGCGAGTTCCTTGCCGATCGCCTGCCCCTGGCGTTCAGTCTCATTACCCACGATCTTGATCGCCTCAAAGATACCGAGTCCCGCCTCGACGCAGACCACCAGCAGATCGAGCACGTCGCTGATCTGGCGGGCAATTTCCTGCTGCCGTTGCCGAGCGCGCCGGCTGAGCACGGCGCTCGGCAGGACCGTGCCAAGCAGGCCAGCGCAGATCGAGTAAAAGACGGCGCTCATAGTGGGCAGGCCCATCGCCACGGTCAGCAGCAGGGTCAGGGCGGCGGCGCCAGCCGCCGTGATCACCCGAATGGCGTGGAAGGTCCGCAGCGCGCTGGATCTGATGAAGCCGGCCTGCACCAGGGACTGCGACATTCTCTCGCCCTTGGGGCTCTCGGGATTCGGCGCCGGGACACGGCGCATGATCCAGTCGAACATCGATCGAGCAAGGCCCTCGGACTCGAGCTCTTCATTTCTGTAGCCGCCGTGCTCCATCCGCAGGCGGATCGCGAGGTCCGCAAAGCGTTCGTCAAGCACCCGGTGACTGCCATATAGGGCCGCATAGACACCGACCGCGGCGACGCCCATCAGGCAGAAAAAGATCGCGCTAATCAGCATAGCGTTCGTCATGGCGTTACATCATCCTCAGAAGGTTGGGCGCAGCAGCCGCCGGATTATAAGAAAGGCGGTTACGTCGAGCCCCATAGCGATCTTGACTAGCTTGATGCCGGTGGGATCGTGAAACAGCGTGTAGGTATAGGAAGGTTGCAGCACGCTGAACGCCGCCAGCATCGCGATCGGCAACAGACCGACGATCATTCCACTCAACCGCGACTGCGCGGTCAGGGCGTAAATCTGCGCCTGCAGCCGCTGGCGCGTGCGGACGATATCGGACAGGCGCTCGATAATATGGGCCAGCGAGCTGCCGATCTCGGACTGCACCTTGACCGCAACCACCAGCAACCGCAGGTCGTCCTCGGGCACGCGGTTGAGCATGTCCTCGAGCGCCCGTGTAAGCGGCAGGCCGATACGGGTCTGTTCCAGCACGGTGCGGAACTCGGTGCCGAGCGGATCGCTAAATTCCTGCACCACCACTTGCATCCCGCGCATCAGCGAGTGCCCCGCCTCGAGCGACGATTTCAACAGGTCAAGCGCATAGGGAAGTTGGTCCGCGAAGGCTTTCAAGCGCCGCCTTCTGCGCACTTGGATGTAGATGACGGGCAGCGCCGCGAGCCCTGCCCCGGCCCCGAGCGCGACCAGTGGATCTTCCGAAATCACCTGTCCTGCCGCCAGCCCCGCGCCGCACAACAGGACCATAATCAGCAGGATGTCGGACAGACGCATGTAGATGCCCGCCTGCGAGAGGCTGTCCTCGAGATGATGGAGCAGGTTCAGGCGGTAGAGCCAGGTGAGCAGTTCGCGCTGCGGCGCCCGATGGCGACTCACGATCGAGTCGTCACCCTCGGTCGCATCGCCGCCGGTCAGCCGGCGCAGGTTGCGGTAGGCGAGTTCGGGAACCGCTTCGCGCTGACGCGCGAGCATCAGCCCGGTGCCGAACACGACTGTGAAGACCAACAGACCGAGCGCCAGATCCATATGCGTTACCTCTGAACCGAGCGCAGCGGACGCGCCTCGACGAATTTGAAACCTGCGAGCTCGATGCGTTCGGTGTAAGCCGAGCGAATACCGGTGGTGCGGAACTGGCCGAGCACCTTGCCGCTCGGGCTGAGACCCGTGCGCTGGAACTCGAACAGGTCCTGCAGCATGATGGTGTCGCCTTCCATGCCGGCAACTTCCGAAATCTTTACGACCTTGCGCGAACCGTCGGACATTCGCGTGACGTGGACGAAGATATTGACGGCCGCAGCGATCTGCTGGCGCATGGCGCGCTGCGGAATCGAGAACCCCGACAGCAGCATCATCATCTCCAGCCGCCCGACCGCTTCGCGCGCGCTGTTGGCGTGAATCGTCGACAGCGAACCGTCATGGCCGGTCGACATCGCCTGCAGCATGTCGAAGACCTCGGCGCCGCGCACCTCGCCGATGATTATGCGGTCGGGACGCATACGCAGCGAGTTACGGACCAGTTCGCGCTGCGTGATCTCGCCCTTGCCCTCGAGGTTCGCGGGCCGGCTCTCGAGGCGCACCACGTGCGGCTGCTGCAGCGAGATTTCGGCGGAGTCTTCGATCGTGACGATCCGTTCGTCCTCGGGCACGAACGCGGACAGGCAGTTCAAAAGCGTCGTCTTGCCGGAGCCGGTGCCGCCGGAGACGATGATGTTCAGGCGGGCCCGGACCAGCGCGCGCAGCAGCGTGACCATCTCGGGCGTCAGGCTTTCACGCTCGAGCAGTCCCTCGATGTCATAGCGGCGGCGGCCGAAGCGCCGAATCGAGAGCGCAGGACCGTCGAGCGCCAGCGGCGGAATAACCGCGTTGACGCGCGAGCCGTCGGGCAGGCGCGCGTCGACCATCGGCGAGGCTTCGTCCACGCGCCGGCCGACCCGCGACACGATCCGGTCGATGATCAGCATCAGATGCTGATTGTCATGGAACGTGATATCGGTGCCGTGCAGCTTGCCGCGCTTTTCGACGTAGACCTGGTTCGGCCCGTTGACCAGAATGTCCGAGATCTCGTCGTCGTGGAGCAGCGGCTCGAGCGGGCCGAGACCCAGCAGTTCGTTCTTGATCTCTTCGACCAGGCGCCCCCGGTCCACATCGGTGAGCAGCCGTCCCTGGGCGTCGAGCGTCTCGTTGATGGCGGTGGTCACCTTGCTTTCGACCATCGCCGGCTCGAGGCTCTCGAGCTTGGCGACGTCGAGCGATTCGAACAGCCGGTTGTGGATCTTGATCTTCAGCTCGTGCGAGGAATCGCTGGCATCGTCATGTGCCCGCCATGGGGTGCCGCCGATCAGGGAGGCGGTGCGATCACGGCCGGGAGTGTTCTGTGAAATGCGTTCCGCTAGTCTCATGGCTTATCCTCTTAACCTCGGGTTGCGACCGCCGAAAACAGCCGCGAGATCAATCCCGCCTCCGGCTGAGCCGGCGCTTCGGGCCCGGCCAGGCGGCGCGCGAGTTCGTCAACCGCGCGTGCCAGCGGGCCGTTGGGCGCCACCTTCCAGAGGTCTTCGCCGCTCAGTTGCACCCGTTCCAGCGTCTTGTCGTCGCGCGGAATCCGCGCATAAACCGGGCGTGCCAGGGTGTGAGCGATCTGTTTCTCGGTGATCGGATGATGCGTATCGAAGCGGTTCAAGATGAACCGCAGCTCGGCGTCCTTGATGCCGAGTTTTCCGAATAAGTCGATGAAGCGCCAGGCGCAACGGGTCGCCCCGATCGACTGATCGAGGACGTACAACACATCTGAGGAGCGCTCCCACGCCGCCACCGAGTTCTCATCCACATGCGTCCCGCAATCGACGATCACGAAGTCGAACAGATGACGCATCAGATCGAGTACGGCGCCAATCAGCACGTCGGAGACAATCTCCGCATCCTCGATCCGCTTCGGCGCGGCCAGCAGGTAGACTCCCGAATCATGCTTGGTGAGCGCCGATTCCAGCTGGATCGAGTCGAGCTTCTTTTCCAGGCGCGCGAGCGGCAGAACCGTGCGGTCGGGCTCCAGGCTCAGATAGACGGAGAGCCCGCCCGACTGCAGCGCGAGGTCGACCAGCGCCACGCGCTTGTCCATGTTCTTGTGCAGCGCGAGCGCCAGGTTGGCGGCCAGGCTGGTGGCTCCCACGCCGCCCACCAGGCTGGTGGTTGAAAAGATCACGCCGCCCTGATGACGTTCGGCGCGCCGTCGGGCCTCGCTGATCTTGAGCAAGGCGCGGACCACGTCCTCCTGGACCAGCGGCAGGAACAGCAGCTCGTCGGCGCCCGCCCTCAATACCCGCCGCATCAGCCCCGGCGACCGTTCACCGAGGATTGCGAACACGGTCGGACGCGGAGAGCTATCGGCCTGGGCCTGCAGGAAGGTGAGCGCAGTCTCCTCGTTACCGTTGAAAATCACCATCACGACGTCAGGCGGAGCCAACGGCGCGTCGCCATTGCTCTGGTTCTCGATCTCTGGCAGGCCTTCGGTGATCTCCAACGGCGGATCGTCGATCGTCCCGATCACGCCTTTGACTTCGGCGCGCCGATCCTGGCTCTCGCTTATGAGCCGGACATTGAGCGCAGCGTGACGGCCTTCAGGTTTGTTGCCTAGTACTGCCACTGGTGGTGTCCTCTTTTTGCGCGTTCCGGCTTAGAACCGCGGCCGGCTGGCGTCGGTGGGATAGACGCGGTCGGTGCGAATCTCATTGGTAGTGAGCGGACCGCGGTCGATGGGCAGCGCGACCTCGCCGTTGCTGGGCAGCGGCGCCACGATCTGCGGCGTCACGCTCATCACCAGGTCGGTTTTCTGAGTGTTATATGAAGTACTGCGGAACAGGCTGCCGGCGTAGGGCAGGTCGCCGAGGTAGGGAACCTTGTCCACGCTCTCGATCTTTTTGTCCAGGATGAGGCCGGCGATGATCAGGGTCTGCAGGTTGTGCAGCCGCACGAAGGTCTCGGCGCGGCGGGTCACGAAGGCCGGCACCGTGAAGCCGAACAGCTGCACGCCGTGCGCAAAGTCGGGCTGCGAGACTTCCGGCTTGACCGCCAGTTCGATGTCGTCGGCGTCGATCACGGTCGGCACGAAGACCACCGAGGTGCCGAACTGCTTGAAGACGATCGAGGTGTTGAGCGCCTGGGCGATGACGATCGGAATCTCGCCGCCCGACAGGAACTGGGCCTTCTCACCCGAGTTCGCCAGCAGATGGGGCTGGGCCAGAATCTTGCCCAGCTGATGCTGCTCGAGGAACTGGAAGAGGGCCGACGAATCGACGTTGTGGTTCTGCCCGGCGATACCGTAGGTCACGTTTTGCGAGAGCAGCATGTTGATCAGGTTGCCGCCCGGCGGCAACACCCCCGGCGGAGCCGAGGTCGCGACCGCGCCGACGCCGGCCGTGGACTGCGCGATGATCTGCGCCTGCGGGCTGAAGGGCGTCGCCACCTGGCCCGGCAGGCCGACGATCGAGAGTCCCAGATGGGTCAGCGCCACTGAATAGTTGATGCCCTGGTTCTCGAGCCGCGAACGGTTGAGCTCGGCCACGATCACGTTGAGCAGCACCTGCTGCTTGCCGTCACGGTCGACCCGGATCTGGCGCTGCAGGTAACGGCCCTGCGCATCCCATACGGCGAGCGTGGTGAAGCCGGGCTGATGCCCGATCAGGTTGATCTGGAAAGGATTGATGACCTGGATGTCGGCGATATTCGAGTCCGCGATCGAAATGCGCGTGATGCGGCTCGAGAAGTCGAAGATCTCCGAAGTATTAGCCATCAGGTCGATGCCGAAGGCCGGCAGATAGTTGCGCCGCTGCACGCCGTTGGGCGCCTCGGCCGGCGAGCTCAGGGGAGAAACCAGTGGGTCGCTGCGAAACTTCTCCGGGGGCGCCTGCAGCGCGGGCGCCTGGCTCGCCATTACGCCGCTCGGCGCGCCGCCCGCGCCCGGTATCGATAGATTCGCGGCGGCCACGGTGGCTGGTGTCGCTAGAGCCGGCGCCGATAGGGCAGCCGCCGGGGCCGGGGAGCTGACCGGGGTCAGAACCGTCGTCGAAGATGAAACCGCGGCGACACCCGCCGGAGGAGCTGAAGCCGATGCCGAAGCCGCCGCAGCGCCGGCCGGCGCTGCGCTGGCTATGCGGGACGGGGCGCCGGGCTTGTCGAGCGGCCCCGGCGCGTCAAGCGGACTGGAGGGCGCGGCCTTGGCATTAGCGCCCGTCAGATCCGCGTCGCTTACGACTGCGGGGGCCGGCTTGAGGGGATGGGTGAATGGATTGGCGACCGCATGTACCGCTACATCGTAGGTAACCGAGTTGCCGCCGTTTGCAGTCGTGGTGATCTGCCATTCGCCGGCTTCCGCGCCGAGCAGCACCATCTCGCCGGGCGCGTCGGTATGGATCACCAGCGCGTGCGGGTTGTCGAGGACTTTTATACCAGGGGTCGTGGACTTGCTCAGGTCCTTGATGACGTAGGTCTCGCCCGCATTGAGTGAGACCGGCACGGTATCGTCAGCCGCGCCGATTCCGAGCTTGAACAACAGCGATCCGAACAACCCCGCTATCAACCAGGGCAGCATCCCGCAGCCGCGTTGGGCTTTGATCATCATCGCTCTTCTCCTCATCTTCTGCCGCCTGATCCTCAGGGCACGTCGATGGTCTTGGGCACCGGCGCGCCAGGCGCCGCCGCCTCGTTGCCGCCGCTTCCATCGGGGCTGGCGGCGGCTGGATGCGCCGCCGATGCGCCGCCCATCGCGGCCGCAAAGGCCGCAGCGTCGGGCGCTTTGGCCGTGGTCGGAGCGGGCAGCGTCGGCGGAGCTCCGTTGATGGCCGCGCCATCGCCGGGCGCGGCGCCGGCGCTCGAATGCGGCAGCCAGTAGCCCTCATCAGCACTCTCGGGCGAAGGCTGCCTGACGAACGAGATCGATTCGGCGCTCTTGCCGTCGCGCATTATCTGGACCTGGATCGGCCGCTGCCGCGGGACGACCTGGTGAATGACATGGCCGTGCTGCACGCTGACCATCGTGATCGGCTGGGTATTGGCATTGAACGCGTGCAACATGTCGGGGATGCCGACGCCGTTGGTGAGCACGATCTTCTGGTCGTTGTAACTGCGCATCGCCAGGTGCAGGATGCCTTCGCGGCTCGCCAGCGCCAGCCGCTCCGCCTCCTGCGGGGTGACGATCAGGGTCACGACCTTGACCACCTGCGGCTGATCCTTTGAATGTTCGATTTCCTGAGCGACCGCCAGCACCTCGACATTCTGCAGCACGATCTTCGAGAACGGCTTGTTGGTGGGGCCGTTGCCCGACACCGCCACCAGCACGTCGACCTTGGTGTGTGGCAAGACGAAACCGGCGACGTCGCTGACCTCGTCGACCGGCACCGACATCGCGCGCATCCCGGCCGGAATCAGCAGGGGCATCACGCCCGCGGTCTTGGCGCCGGTGAACAGCTTGTCGTTGACGACGGGCTCGTTGGTGACGAAGGAATCCTTGACGAAAGCGTTCATGACCGCCTGCGGATCCGAGAAGGCGCCCGGCGGAACGCTGTCACGCGCCCAGCGGGTGAGCCGGACCGAGGCCGGATCGATCTTCGAGCCGAGCGGCAGGTCGTGTGCCGCGACCACGATATCGACCGACTTAACCATCGCCTGCTGGACCTCAGCCTCGCGCTTCTTGAGTGCCGAGTAGACCACCACCGCGGCGATCAGAGCCGACACCCCCGCCAGCGCCACATACACAA